>NZ_JBFRDQ010000001.1:0-91043 GCF_052113865.1 Allobosea sp. TAB14
GTCATGTAATGCGCGCCGTTCTCGGTATAGATGATCTCGGAGGGCTCGAGATCGTGCATCTCCTCCCGTGTCGGGATCGAGATGCCGAGATGCTCCTCGACGCGCTTGTCCTCCTCGGGCGTCGGGTTGAGCAGGTCGATCCAGACCGTATCGGCTGAAAAGATTTCGGCCGGCCCGAGCGTCGCCGAGCGCAGCTTGTCGCGCGAGTCGGGGCAGATGCCGTGGATCATCAGCATGGGCGCGAATCTCGATGCACGGTCAGAGGGGAAACCGGCAGGAACTCCGATCCGAGGCGGATGTCAAACCGATGACGGTCGGCGGAGCCTTCGGGCCCGCGCCCGAAAACCGGAAACTTAAAAGAGTGTCATTCTCGGGCGAAGCGAAGCGCAGACCCGAGAATCTCTTTTCAGGAAAGGCTCAGGAGCCTCCTTGTCATGAGATGCTCGGGTCAAGTCCGAGCAGGACGGCGTGTGACCTTCCTCAGACGCCGCCCTTCACGCCCTGCGGTGGCTTGCTATCGGCCGGGACGAAGAAGTCCGGCATCAGCGGCACTGACGGGTCGACGCGGTAGGGCGTGAAGTCGGTCACCCCCTCGCCGGCCATGAAGCTGTCGTCGATCAGGAAGTTGCCGGAAAACTCGCGCGAGGGTTTCGAGAAGATCATATGCGCGGCGTCGGCCAGGATCTCCGGCGTGCGGCTGGCCTGCACCATCTTGTCGCCGCCGAGCAGGTTTTGGACTGCGGCGGTGGCGATCGTCGTGCGCGGCCAGAGCGCGTTGACGGCGATGCCCTGGCGGGCCAGCTCGCCGGCCAGRCCCAGCACRCACAGGCTCATGCCGTATTTCGCRATGGAATAGGCSAGATGCGGCGCRAACCASTGCGTCTTCATGTCGAGCGGCGGCGAGAGCATCAGGATATGCGGGTTCTCCGCCTTCTCCAGATGGGGAATGGCGTATTTCGAGACCATGAAGGTGCCGCGCGTGTTGATCTGATGCATCAGATCGAAGCGCTTCATGTCGGTCATCTGCGTGTTGGTGAGCTGGATCGCGCTGGCATTGTTCACGACGATGTCGATGCCGCCGAAGGTCTCGGCCGTCTTGGCGATCGCCTCGGCGACGCTTTGCTCGTCGCGGACATCGACCGTCAGCGGCAGGCATTTGYCGCCAGCCGCTTCGATCTCGGCGGCCGAGGTGTAGATCGTGCCCGGCAGCTTGGGATGCGGCTCGGCCGTCTTGGCGGCAATGGTGACATTGGCGCCGTCCCGCGCTGCCCTGAGCGCGATGGCGAGCCCGATGCCGCGCGAGCCGCCGGTGATGAAGAGCGTCTTACCCTTGAGCGACATCGCCGCCTCCCTCCTGGTTCGTGATGATGAAGCGGCCGGGCTGCGAGCCGTCCCGGTCCGTAAAGCCATAGGCGCGCGCCAGATCGGCAACGTGCAGCACCTGCCCGGCATGAAGCGCGGCATCGGGGTCGGCGGCCAGCGCCGCGACGGCGCGGCCGGCATAGAGCGGCGTCTCGGTGGTTTGCGCCGCCAGCCCCGCATCGCGAACGCGCTCGGTCAGGACATGGCCGGGCGAGAGGCCGAGCGCGGTGACGCCGAAGGGCTTCAGTTCCTGCGCCATCGCGAAGGTCAGGCGATTCATCGCGGCCTTGGCGAGATCGTAGAAGACATCGCCGAGATAGCCGGCGCCCGTGTCGAAGCTCACCGTGACGATGAGGCCCGAGCGCATCTGCACCATCGCCGGAGCGACCGCCCGCGCCAGCAGGAGCTGGGCATAGACGCCGCTCTCGAAGCTCTCGCCAAGCCTCGCGACCGGCCGGCGCCAGAACGGCGTGCCGTAGCCGGAGCCATCGGGATAGCGCTCGCCGTCATAGCCCTCGTTCCCGCCCCAGACCGCATCGACGACGCAGTCGAGCCGGCCGAAGCGGCGCAGGGCCCAGGACACGAGGCCGTCGACCTCGCGCTCATTGGTGTGGTCGCAGCGATAGGGATGGCCCTTGCCGCCAGCGGCCTCGACCTCGCGGGCCGCGTCCTCGAAAGTCTCGGGGCGCTGGTCGGTATGCGGCCCGGCCTCGCTGGAGCGGCCCGTGACGATGACAGTGGCCCCGGCCTCGCCGAGCGCCCTGGCGACGCCACGCCCGAGCCCGCGTGAGGCACCGGCGACGAGGCAGATGCGGYCGGACAGGAATGACTGCGTGACGCTCATGGCTGCCCCGGCCGAATCGGCGCTGGCCATAGCGGGTTCGTCGCTCTATAGCCCCGCTCCCCTCGCAACGGAGCAGAACCATGGACAGCGCGGAYGTCGCSGCCTGCTGGGAGGCCAATGCCGAAACCTGGACCCGGCACGCGCGCGCCGGCTACGACCTCTATCGCGACGCATTGAACACGCCGGCCTTCCTGGCGAACCTGCCCGATATTGCCGGCTTGGACGGCCGAGAGCGACGGCACCGCCCTGCCCTTCGCCGATGCGAGCTTCGACTTCGCCACGGCGTTYATGTCGATGATGGACATGCCCCGGCAGGACAAGGCGCTGGCGGAGGCCGCGCGCGTGCTGAGACCCGGAGGGTTCCTGCAGTTCTCGATCCTGCATCCGTGCTTTGCCCCGCCCTATCGCAAGGTGCTGCGGGACGAGGCCGGGACCATCCGCGGAATCGAGGTCGGTCGTTATTTCGACGGCGTCGACGGCGAGATCGAAACCTGGCGCTTCGGCGCCGCGCCGGCCGAGGTCAAGGCCAGCGTCGAACCGTTCCGCGTACCGCGCTTCCACCRCACGCTGAGCGAATGGGTCGCGATGATCGTCTCGGCCGGGCTGACGATCGAGCATATGGCCGAGCCGCGCGTCGATGCCGAGACGGCGCAGGCCCAGCCCTACCTCGCCGATACGCATATCGCACCGCTGTTCCTGCATATCCGCGTCCGCAAGAGCGCGGTTGCCTGAGCAGGGCGCGGCCGCCGTCACGCCGCGAAGACCGCGGCCGCGTCGGCGATGGCGCCGGCGCCCTCCGTCACGGTAAGTTCCAGCGCCGGGGCCTCCGTCGCGATGTATTCGGCATAGAACCGGGCGGTGGCGAGGTCGCCGGTGCCTTCGGCTTCCGAGCGGGTGGCGAGTGCCTTCTTGGCCAGCCCCGTCCCGCCCTGCGCTAGCGCGAAGAGCTTGAGATAAGGCGTGGCGCCGGCCAGCGCATCGGCCTGGCTCGTGCCGAGCGTCGCCAGCATCCATTCCGTCGCGCGCTCCAGCGCATCGACGGCGGCGCCGAGGCGGGCAGCGGCGTGGCCGAAGCCCGGATTGTTGGCGCGCTCGACCTCTCCGACGATGCCGCGCATCTCGGCGATCAGCGCCTTGACCGCCTCGCCGCCGGACAGCGGCAATTTACGGGTCACAAGGTCGATGGCCTGGATGCCGTTGGTSCCCTCATAGATCGCGGCAATGCGGGCATCGCGCAGATGCTGGGCGGCGCCGGTCTCCTCGACGAAGCCCATGCCGCCATGGACCTGCACGCCGGTCGAGGCGACATCGATGCCGATATCGGTGGCGTAGGCCTTGGCGATGGGGGTGAGGATGGCGGCGCGCTCGGCCGCGGCCTTGCGCTTGCCCTCGTCGGTCTCGCGATGCGAACGGTCGAGCGCTTCCGCAACCTGATAGGAGATGGCGCGCGCGCCTTGCGTCTTGGCGCGCATGTCCATCAGCATGCGCCGGACGTCCGGGTGGACGATGATCGGGCTCATCGGGGCGCCCTTCGGCGCATCGAGCGCCGTGCCCTGCTTGCGCTCATGGGCGAAGGCRAGCGCCTGCTGATAGGCGCGCTCGGCAATGGCGACGCCCTGCAGGGCGACGTTGAGGCGGGCGTTGTTCATCATCGTGAACATGCAGGCGAGACCGCGGTTTTCCTCGCCGATCAGCCAGCCTATCGCCCCGCCGTTGTCGCCGAAGGCCATGGAGCAGGTCGGCGAGGCATGGATGCCGAGCTTGTGCTCGATGCCGGAGCAGCGCAGGTCGTTATGCGCGCCGAGAGAGCCATCGGCATTGACGAGATATTTCGGCACGAGGAAGAGCGATATTCCACGCGTGCCGGGAGGGGCATCGGGCAGGCGCGCCAGCACGAGATGGACGATGTTCTCGGTCAGGTCGTGCTCGCCATAGGTGATGAAAATCTTCTGGCCGGTGATGCGATAGGTGCCGTCGGACTGGCGCTCGGCCTTGCTGCGCAGCGCGTTGAGATCGGAGCCCGCCTGCGGCTCGGTCAGGTTCATCGTGCCCATCCACTCGCCCGAGACGAGCTTGGCGAGATAGGTCTCCTTGAGATGGTCGGAGCCATGGGCGTAGAGCGCCTCGATCGCGCCGACGGTCAGCAGCGGGCCGAGCGCGAAGGCGAAGGCGGCCGAGTTCCACATCTCGATGCAGGCCGATTGCAGCAGCGTCGGCAGGCCCTGCCCGCCATAGGCTTCCGGCGCCGGCAGCGAATTCCAGCCGGCTTCGGCCCAGGCCTTGTAGGCCTCCTTCCAGCCCGGCGGCGTGGTGACGGCTCCGTCCTTCAGCTTCGAGCCGGTGAGATCGCCGACACGATTCAGCGGCGCGATCACGTCGGCGGCGAATTTGGCGGCCTCGTCGAGCACGGCTTCCGCGACGCCGCCTTCGAGCTCCGGCGCCAGCCCGTCCGCAATCAGCCGGTCGAGGCCGGCGACATGGCGCATGGTCGCCAGCATGTCCGAAACCGGGGCGCGATAAGTCATGATCGTCTCCCTTCGGCCGCGTTTCCGCCCGCTGGGGCAGCCGGGCCTGAATTTGCCGTTGCCGCGATGGTAGCGAGGAACTATCGCCTATGCCACGCGCAGACGAGCGCGACCTTCGTTCTGTGCCACGCCCGGTAATTAGTTTATATATAAACCATCTTCGGTCAATCGCCTCGTGGATCAATCTCGTTCCCTCTCCCGTACGACGAAGCGTCTTGCGGCCGATGCCGCCGGCATCGCCGAGGCGGCTGCGATCCTGCGCGCGGGCGGCCTCGTCGCGTTGCCGACGGAGACGGTCTACGGGCTGGCGGCCGACGCGACCGCGGGCACGGCCGTCGCCGGCATCTATGCGGCCAAGGAGCGGCCGAGCTTCAACCCGCTGATCTCGCATCTGCCCGATCTCGCCGGCGCGCGGCGGCAGGGCCTGTTCGACGCGAATGCGCTGGCGCTGGCGCAAGCCTTCTGGCCGGGGCCGCTGACGCTGGTGGTGCCGGCGTCGCCGGGCTGCACGGTCAGCGATCTGGCGCGGGCCGGGCTTGCCACCGTGGCGCTGCGCGTGCCGGCCCACCCCGTCGCACATGCCGTGCTCGAAGCCGCAGGGCGGCCGATCGCGGCGCCTTCGGCCAACCGTTCCGGCCGGATCAGCGCGACCAGCGCCGCCCATGTACTGGCCGATCTCGACGGGCGGATCGACGCCGTGCTCGATGCCGGCCCGACCGAGGTCGGAGTCGAATCGACCATCGTCGCCTGCCTTGACGGGGCGCCGCGCCTGCTCAGGCCTGGTGGAATTCCCCGCGCCGCGCTTGAAGGCGTGATCGGCCGCCCGCTGGTCCAGGCGGGCGAGGCCGGGCAGGCGCCGATCGCGCCGGGCATGCTCACCTCACATTACGCGCCGGCCGCACGGGTCCGGCTCGATGCCGATGCGCCGCGAGAGGGCGAGGCCTGGCTCGGCTTCGGCCCGGAGACGCACAGCCATCCGCATGCGGTCAATCTGAGCCCGACCGGCGATCTGCGCGAGGCGGCGAGCCACCTGTTCGGTTATCTGCGCCGGCTCGACGAGACCGGCCGGAAGACGATCGCCGTCGCCCGCATCCCCGAGCAAGGCCTGGGCGAGGCGATCAACGACAGGCTGCGGCGAGCGGCCGCGCCGCGCTGAGAACGCATCTGCAATTCACAGCCCTCATCCCGAGGAGCCGCGTCAGCGGCATCTCGAAGGATGTTCCAGTGGTTTCTGCGCCCGTGAAGCATCCTTCGAGACGCCGCTCCTACGGAACGGCTCCTCAGGATGAGGGCTCGACCGTTTCGCACGTCGCCATTCGTTCGGATTTGGACGGCATCACCTTGCATCCATGCAAGATTTCGGCTTGCGTGCCGGCGGGGAGGAAAAGATCGCCGATGTCTTCCAAGCTCGCCTGGGACGATTTCCGCCTGGTCAAGGCCATCACCGACCATGGCGGGCTGACGGGTGCGGCGGGAGCGCTCGCGGTCAACCATTCCACCGTGTTCCGCCGCCTCGGGCAAATCGAGGAGATGGTCGGCATGCCGCTCTTCGAGCGGCGCAAGACCGGCTATGTCGCCACCGTCGCCGGCGCGGAGATGGCGGCGCTGGCCGGGCGGATGGAAGAGGACGTGACGGCCTTTTCCCGGCGACTCGCCGGCCGCGACGTCGCGCCCTCCGGCGAGATCAGGATCACCACCACCGATACGCTGCATCTCAACCTGCTGCTGCCGATCTTCGCCGGTTTCCGGCGGGCGCATCCGGCGATCCGGCTCGATGTCGTCATCGGCAACCAGGCTCTCAACCTGTCCAAGCGCGACGCCGATGTCGCTATCCGCGCCAGCGACACGCCGGGCGAGACGCTGGTCGGCCGGCGCATCGCCACCCTCGCCTGGGCGATCTATGGCCGCAGCGAGGACGGCATCACGGCGCAGGAGAAGGCCGACCCGGCCCGGCTCTACCTGCGCGACTGGGTCGCTCTCGGGGACCAGCTTTCGCATGTGAAGGCGGCGCGCTTCGTGCGCGAGCATGTCGCGCCGGAGCGGATCGCGCTGAAGAGCTCGGCCGTGCTCGGCATCACCGAGGCCGTCGAGCAGGGGCTCGGCATCGGCCCCCTGCCCTGCTTCATCGCGGACCGGCGGCCGGGGCTCACGCGCCTGCTGCCGCCCAATCCCGATTTCGCGACGGGCCTGTGGGTGCTGACCCATCCGGACATCCGCCACGTCCCGCGCGTGCGCGCCTTCATGGATTACTGCAGCAATGAGCTCATGCGGCATCGGATGCTGATCGAGGGGGCGGAGTAAAGACTGCGTTGCCCGTTCGGCTGGTGCGCTCTACATTCGCAGCGTTCGCGCGACTGGCGCTACGAGATGGATCACCATCGGGAAACGCGAACGCATGAGCCGCGCGCCTGGGCCTCACCTTCCCGACGGAGCCGAGCCCATGCAGATTGTGATGCTTCTCTACCCGCGCCTGACGCAGCTCGACCTGACCGGGCCTTTCGAAGTCCTGTCCCGCTTCCGCGAGTGCAAGATCGACCTGGTCTGGAAGACGACGGAGCCGGTCCGGGACGCCAGCGGGCTGACGATCCTGCCAAGCTGCGATTTCCGGAACTGTCCGCAGGCCGATATCCTCTTCGTCCCCGGAGGGCCAGGCCAAAGCGCGCTGATGGAGGACGAGGACGTGCTCTCCTTCCTGCAGGAGCAGGCCGGCAGCGCGCGCTACATCACCTCCGTCTGTACCGGCTCGCTGGTGCTCGGCGCGGCGGGGCTTCTCAAGGGGTATCGCGCCACCTGCCACTGGCTCTCCCTGTCGCAGTTGAGCCTGCTCGGAGCCGAGCCCGTCGCCGAACGGGTCGTCCATGACCGCAACCGCATCACCGGCGCGGGCGTCACCTCGGGAATCGACTTCGCATTGTCCCTCGCCGCTCACCTCTTCGGCGAGGAGCGGGCGCGGAAAGTGCAGCTGCAGATGGAATACGACCCGCAGCCTCCGTTCAGCGGCGGCTCGCCCGCCTCAGCGCCAGCCGATCTGATCGCGGCCGTCCGTGCCGACACGGCCGCGTTCCAGGAAGCGCGCGAAGCCCTGGCGCGCCGCGCCGGAGCGAAGCTCGGCTGAACCTCAGCCGATCTCCACGACGACGCGCCCCTTGACCTTGCCCTCGACGATCGCCTTGCCGGTCTCGATGACGGCGTCGAGCGGGATCGTCGTCGTCATGACGGCGAGTTTTTCGCGGTCGAGATCGGTCGCGAGGCGCTGCCAGGCCTCGAGGCGACGAGGCTTCGGGCACATCACCGAATCGACGCCCAACAGCGCGACGCCGCGCAGGATGAAAGGCGCGACCGTCATCGGCAGATCCATGCCCTGCGCAAGGCCGCAGGCGGCAACCGCGCCGCCATATTTCGTCATGGCGAGCAGGTTCGCCAGCGTATGCGAGCCAACCGCATCGACGCCCGCCACCCAACGCTCCTTGCCGAGCGGGCGACCGGGCTGGGAGAGCTCGTTGCGGTCGATGATCTCGGCGGCACCGAGGCCCTTGAGATAATCGGCCTCCTCGGCGCGGCCGGTCGAGGCGATGACGTGCCAGCCGGCCTTGGCGAGCAGCGCGATCGCGACCGAACCGACGCCGCCCGCGGCGCCGGTGACGACGACGGGACCGTCCGCGGGTTTGAGCCCATGCTTCTCCAGCGCCAGCACGCAAAGCATCGCGGTGTAGCCGGCGGTGCCGATGGCCATGGCCTCGGCCGGGGTCAGCCCCGCCGGCAGCGGCACCAGCCAGTCGCCCTTCACACGGCTCTTCTGTGCGTAGGCGCCAAGATGCGTCTCGCCGGTGCCCCAGCCGTTCAGGACGACGAGATCACCGGGCTTGAAGCCGGGATGATCGGAGGCCTCGACGCGGCCCGCGAAATCGATCCCCGGGATCATCGGCCAGCGGCGCACCACCGGCGCCTTGCCGGTGATGGCGAGGCCATCCTTGTAGTTCACGGTCGAATGCGTGACGCGGACGGTGACGTCGCCCTCCATCAGATCGCTTTCGGCGAAATCCGTGAAGGCGAGATTGGGCGCGGTTTCCCCCTTGGTCGCCACCAGGGCCTTGAACGTCGTCATCCCCATCTCCCGAACACTGACATGCGAAAGCCGACAAGGTTGCAGCGGCGGTCCGCCATCGCAACCCCGTCGGCCGTGCGCGGGATCGTCTTCCGGATCAGGCGGGCTGCGCCTGCGGTCGCTCGACCGGCCGTTCGACGATCGGCAGGTTGATCAGCGCCGAGGCGACGCCGAGCGCGACCGAGAGCCACCAGACGAACTGGTAGTTGCCCATCGATTCATAAAGCACGCCGCCGAGCCAGACCCCGAGAAACCCGCCGACCTGATGCGAGAAGAAGGCGAAGCCGTAGAGCATCGCCATGTATTTCGTGCCGAACATCAGCATGACCAGCGAGGAGGTCGGCGGCACGGTCGAGAGCCAGAACAGCCCGATGACGACGCCGAAGGTCAGCGCCGTCAGCGGGCTTGGCGGGATCAGGATGAAGGCGGCGATCGCCACCGCCCGGCCCAGATAGATCCAGGCGAGGAGATGGCGCTTCGGCATCCGTGTCGAGAGCCAGCCGGAGGAGAGCGAGCCAACGGCATTGGCGAGGCCGATGACGGCGAGCGTCCAGCCGCCGACCCAGGCCGGCAGGCCGGTATCCCGGAGATAGGCGGGCATGTGGACGGTGATGAAGGCGAGCTGGAAGCCGCAGGTGAAGAAGCCGAGCACAAGCAGCACATAGCTGCGGTGCCTGAACGCCTCGGTCAGCGCCTGGACCACCGTCTGATTCGGCAGGTTGGCGGTGGTGCTGCCGGAGCCGCCGAGCTTGCGCGTCGCCAGGATGATCGAGATCGGCAGCACCGGCAGCAGGGTCACGGCGAAGACCATCAGCGCCTGCTGCCAGCCCAGCGTGTCGATGAGGATGTTGCCGATCGGCGGGAACAGGAACTGGCCGAAGGAGCCGGCGGCCGTGCCGGCGCCGAAGGCCATCGGCCGCCACTGCTCCGGCAGGAGCTTGCCGAAGGCGGCGAGGACAAGGTTGAAGGAGCAGGCCGACAGGCCGAAGCCGATCAGCACGCCCGCGCCGAGATGGAGCTGCAGCGGCGTCGTCGCATGGGCCATGACGACGAGGCCGGCGGCATAGAGCACCGCGCCGACGCAGAGCACGCGCACCGTGCCGTAGCGGTCGGCGATGGCGCCCGCGAAGGGAGCGCCGAGACCCCAGAGCAGGTTCTGGATTGCCAGGGCCAGGCCGAAGATGTCGCGGCCCCAATGGAACTGCAGCGTCATCGGGATCTGGAACAGGCCGGCGCTGGCGCGCGGCCCGAAGGTGATCAGCGCGATCAGGCAGCCGGCCGCGACGATGACCTCCGGAGCGTAGCTGCGTGCCGGTTTGGAGCTTGCCGGAGTGGAGCTCATGAATGTCCCCGAAGCCTCGAATGTGTGACTACACGATAGCGGCTCGCCCCGGGGGCAACCAGCGCGTTTTCGTGAAACGAGGCATCACGGACCGATATGGCCGGCGGCCGCGCCGAGATCGTTCTCGACCGAGACAGCCTGCCGGAGCCGTCACTGCGCAAAGCGTCAGCGACGAAGCTCCGCTCCCAATGACGATCGATCTCCGTCGATGGGACATCCGCCGTTAACCGAGGCTCAACCTTACCGAGGCGATAACGGATTCCAACGAAGACGCGGCTCCGGCCGGCGGTCTTTCGTTCCGTATCGTCGGGACGGGTGCGTCGTTTTGAGTCATTTGCGTCTTCACAGGCGGAAGCGAGGCGGGCGGGCGCCGGGGCTCAGATGGGCCGCGGTGACGGCTGCGCCCTGGGCCCTGTCGGTCGGATTGCTGGTCTCCTTCACCGCCTCGGCCGGACAGAATTTCGGGCCGACCGGCCTGCCTTCCAGCGCGATCCCACGCATCGATCCCGGCCCCGCCTCCGCATTGGCGGAAGGCCCCTCGATGCTGGTGGCGGAGAGCGCCTTCCGGCTGCCGGGACTTGCCCTGTCCTCGGCCATCGTGCAGGCCAGCCTCTCCTTCGAGGATCCGGAGCGGCGCATCGTCGTCGATCCGCGCCAGCCGCGCGAGGACATGAAGCGCACGGCAGCGAGCTTCCCGGAAGTCGACCGCACCGCCAAGGGCGACATGCTGCCGAGCCTGCGGCCCGGCCTGTCCCAGCACCCCTCCGTCGAGCTCGAGCGCGTCGTCTTCGGCGACACCCAGCCCAGGCTGATCTCGGGCGGCTTCTCGCTCGATGCRATGCGCGCAGCGGGAGAGGTCGAGGGTCCACCGAGCGGTTTCGAGCCCTACGCGATCGACGAAGGCCTGACCGACCCGGCCCTGTCCGATTCTTCGCCGGTCTCGCTGAAGCCCAAGATCACTTCAGCGCGCCAGGCCGAGCTCTATCTCGAAAGCATCGACGGCTCGTCGCCTGCGGTGCCCTCGCCCAGCCAGCGCAGCTCGTCGACGCCCCGCTCGGCGATCGCCATGGCGGAGCTGACGCCCCCCGCCCTGCCCGCGCATGGCGCGCAGCAGCCGGAGGCGCGGATCGCGCTCGCCTCCGCGCCGGCGACCCGAGACCTGCGCCTCGCGACGCCGGGCGAGCGGCAGAGCTATGCCGGGCTGATCGTGCCGGAGAACATGGCGCGCGAGCAGCGCTGCCTGGCCGAGGCGGTCTATTTCGAGGCCCGTTCGGAATCGCCGGAGGGTCAGGCCGCCGTCGCGCAGGTCGTGCTCAACCGGGTGAAGAGCGGGCTCTATCCGAACAGCGTCTGCGGCACCGTCTACCAGAACAGCAACCGCTACCTCTCCTGCCAGTTCACCTTCACCTGCGAAGGCAAGTCGCTGCGCATCACCGAGCCGGGGCCGTGGCGCGATGCGGTGCGGATCGCACGCGAGGTCTATGAGGGCACGACCTATCTCGCCGAGGTCGGCGCCTCGACGCATTACCATGCGCGCTATGTCAGCCCCTACTGGGCGAAGCGGCTGAAGAAGATGGACACCATCGGCCAGCACGTCTTCTACCAGCTCCGGCCCGGCCAGACCTGAGCGCTGGAAAGCAAGCGATTCCATCGACCTGAACAGCAGCGGAGGAAGGTCGCCAGCGTGCGCGACGTGGTTAATTTTACCTTGTTTTAGCGTTTACCTTGCGTTCATCACGCCAAATTGGCTTCCTGATCCCAACGAACGGCGCTCAGACGCCGGAACCGACAGGTCAGGTCCATCATGGCGCGCTCGCTCTCATCCCGGTTGCTCCTCGCCACCTCGGCGCTCACGACCGTTCTTCTCCTCGGTGCAGGCGCGGCGCAGGCCGGCGGTTGCCACGGCTCCGCCTGCTACAACCTCGTCAGCACGCCGCCGGTCTACGGCACCGTCGACGAAACCTATCAGGTCCAGCCGCCGCAGGTGCAGCGCCACGTCGTCCCGGCCGAATACGAGACCGTCACCGACACGGTGATGATCGCGCCGGCCCGCCAGATTCCGCGTCACCGCGCCGCGGTCTACGACACCGTCACCGAGAAGGTGCTGATCTCGCCCGCCACGCGCCGCTGGGAAGTGACCCGCGATGCCTGGGGCAGGACCGTCGGCTGCTGGGTCGACGTGCCCGCGCAATACGGCTACCAGAGCCGCCGCGTCGAGGTTTCTCCGGCGACCGTCGAATACGAGACGGTTCCCGCCGTCTACACGCAGCGTCAGCGCAGGGTGATGGTGCGTCCCACTCAGGTCGTGCGGGAGGAGATCCCCGCCGTCTACGAGACGCGGCAGCGCCAGGTCCTGGTCAGCCCCGGCTCGCAGTACTGGTCCCGCGCCCGTTACTGAGCGCGGTATCGCAGCATCTGCTTGTCCGAAAACCGGATTCCAGTTTTCGGGCCGATGCATCAGAGAGTTTCACGCAGACCCTTTATCCACGGAAACGACCACTTCAACCCCGGCCTCGGCCGGGGTTTTTTCTTGGGTGGATTACGCCCCCGATCCAACGTCATTCCGGACAAGCCGCGCCAGCGGCGCCGATCCGGAATCCATCACAAAGCACAATGCCCGATGATGGATTCCGGGTCTGCGCTTCGCTTGCCCGGAATGACGATGATGGGATGGTGCGGAGCCGCAGCCGCTCAGACGTAGCGGTCGCCGAGCAGGAAGACGCAGACGCCGACGACGAAGGCGAGGAAGCGGGCGGGCATGCCGACCAGCGTGCCAGGCGAGCGGCCCGCGGCATAGCCGAACACCAGTTCGACGAAGCCGAGGCCGAGCAGCACGATGGCGAAGGGCGGCAGGGCCCCGTCCCGCGCGACGAGGCCGGCCTTGACGGCATAGGCGACAATGGCGCCGAGAAGGGCGCCCAGCGCGACGAAGAGAAGCTCGTTTCGCGAAAGGCGCATCGCTTCGCTCAGCGGCGGCGGAAATTCTGGCGCGGCGGGCCGCCCGGCCCGGGACCAGCCGTCTTCTGGCGGAAGTTGATGCGGCCACGATCGAGATCGTAGGGCGACATCTCGACGATGACGCGGTCGCCCGCGATGGTGCGGATGCGGTTCTTCTTCATCTTGCCGGCCGCATAGGCCAGGATCACATGGTCGTTGTCGAGCTTGACCCGGTAGTTGCCGTCGGGAAGCACCTCGACCACGGTGCCATCGAATTCAAGCAGTTCTTCTTTCGCCATCTGTCGTCCTTCGTGAGCCCTGTGGCGCAAAGGCGGGCCATCGTCCCGTTAGGATAACGAATGAGCCCGCCCTGTTCTGGCCGATCGCGCGTCAGCGCGCGCGCCGCCGGGCGCCGTCGGTGCGTGGTTGCTGTGTTCTTTGCTGCAAGAACGCGACGCCGCCAAGCCCTTCTTTCGCGGAAGTCGCTTCTTTTCGTTGCTGCATCTGCTCAGGACGCTGCTGCCGCTCGCCCGCGCGGGGGCGATGCTCCTGCCGCTGCTCCGGACGATCCTGGCGCTCCTGCCGCGGCGCGCCGCCGGCATGGTTGCGGTGGCCGCCCTGGTCGGAGCGCTTGCCGTCCGCCCGCTTGGCCTGTCCCTGCGGCCTGCCCTGTCCTTGCGGGCGGGCCTGCTGCTGGCTGCGGCCGCCGCGATTCTGCGCCGGCTTCTTGGGCGTGCGACCATCCCAATACGGCACCTCGCCGATCGGCGTCGGCTTGACGCCGGTCAGCTTCTCGATGGCCGCGAAATCGCCGCGCTCTTCCGGCGTGCAGAAGGCGATGGCGACGCCGGAAGCGCCAGCGCGTGCCGTGCGGCCGATGCGGTGGACATAGCTCTCAGGCACGTTCGGCAGGTCGTAGTTCACGACGTGGCTGACGCCGTCGACATCGATACCGCGTGCGGCGATGTCGGTGGCGACGAGGATGCGCAAGCTACCGTTGCGGAAGGCGCCGAGGGCGCGCTCGCGCTGGCCCTGGCTCTTGTTGCCGTGGATCGCCGCCGCCTCGATACCCGACTGCTCGAGCTGGCGCACGACCTTGTCGGCGCCATGCTTGGTGCGGGTGAAGACGATGGCGCGCTCCATCTCCGGCACGGACAGCGTCTTCGCCAGCAGCGCAGGCTTGTCGCCGGGCTCGGTGAAGATGACGCGCTGGTCGATCTTCTCGGCGGTCGTCGCGACCGGCGTCACCGCGACCTCGACCGGGTCGGTGAGGTAGGCGGAGGCGATGTCGCGGATCGGCTTCGGCATGGTCGCCGAGAAGAGCAGCGTCTGGCGCTCCTTCGGGATCAGCGTCGCGATGCGGCGCAGCGCATGGATGAAGCCGAGGTCGAGCATCTGGTCGGCCTCGTCGAGGACGAGGAACTCGATCTCGCGCAGCGAGACGGCGCGCTGGTCGACGAGGTCGAGCAGACGGCCGGGGGTCTTTCCGGTGCCGGTCTGGGCGGCGCCGAGCAGGTCGCGGCCCTTCAGAATGTGGGGGATCGCCTGCGCCTGGATCGGCGTGGGCGTTTCATAGCTCTCGGCCGCGAGCGCCTTGAGAAGCGGCTCGGCGAGGCCGAGATCAGCGAATTTAGTCAAGAAAAAGCTTTCTGGACGCCGTGATGACGGGGGGCGCATGTGGTTTCGGCTGCGCCGTCGGCCCGTATCCGGCCTGGATATCAGAGAATCGGTCCCACCGGCGAACCGCTAGCCACAGCGCCGGCAGGTTTATTGTGGACCGGGCGGGCGAACGCCCACCCGGTCGATTCGGTTATTACTCGGCGACGAGGTTGCCGGCCGAGGTCTTGCCCGTCTTGCGATCGGCGACCATCTCGAAGGAGACGACCTGGCCTTCGCGCAGCTCGCGCAGGCCGGCACGCTCGACGGCGGAGATGTGGACGAAAACGTCCTGGCCGCCGTTCTCAGGGGTGATGAAGCCGTAGCCCTTGGTGGCGTTGAACCACTTCACGGTGCCCTTGTTCATAGTGTTAGTCCTTACGTTCAGATCCGCGTCTATCGGTATGACACGACGGACGCGCGGACGCCTCGCCATGGCCTTGTAGCGATGTGTGGTGGATCTGATTCGTAACCGCCACCGGACAAGCCGCCAAGCGGAGGAGTGGCCAGAACCCGGCCGCATCTCGTCTTACATCGGTGGCGATAGCACGAAATGCAAGCCAGGTCCAGCAAGGCGCCCGTGGGCATCGCGGAACACGCGGCGAAAGCCGGTGTTGGACAGGCAAAGGGAGGCTACGTCATGCCGATCACGCTGAAGGGCTCATGCCGCTGCGGGGCGGTTCACTTCTCGGTCGAGAGCCATGCGCCCGTCCCGTATCAACTCTGCTACTGCTCGATTTGCCGCAAGACGGCAGGCGGAGGCGGCTTCGCGATCAACCTGTCGGCCGAGGCCGCGACGCTGAAGGTCGAGGGCCAAGACAGCGTCGGCAGCTTCAGCGCCGAGATTCGCGACGACGACGGCACCTGCGAACGATCGCAAGCGCGGCGCCACTTCTGCAAGTCCTGCGGGACGGCGCTGTGGCTGTTCGATCCGCGCTGGCCGGATCTGCTGCATCCCTTCGCCTCGGCGATCGACAGCCATCTGCCACGCGCTCCCGAGAAGACCCATATCATGCTGCGCTTCAAGGCCGGCTGGATCGACCCGGATATCGCGGAGAACGACCTGAGCTTCGAAGGCTATCCGGAGGAATCGATCGAGGAGTGGCACCGCAGGCATGGCCTTTGGGTCGAGTGAAGGCCGATGGCGAACGGCTACCGCGCGAGCTGCGTGACGAGGCCCCGCAAAGGGCCGAGATGCGGTATCGCGCGATAACGCCCGTGCCCGACGGGCTCCTCGGCATGCTCCAGCACCCAGGTCAGCTCATGCGGAACATGCACCGCCCATGAGCCGGCCTCCAGCGCCGGCAGGATGTCCGACTTCAGCGAGTTGCCGACCATCATCGCCCGTCCTGCCCCGTCGCCATGGCGAGCGAAGATGCGTTCATAGGTGGCGGCTTTCTTGTCGCTGACGATCTCGACCGCGTGGAAGAAATCGCCGAGGCCGGACTGGGCAAGCTTGCGCTCCTGGTCGAAGAGATCGCCCTTGGTGATCAGCACCAGCCGGTAGTCGCCCGACAGCGCTTCGAGCGTTTCCCGGACATGCGGCAGCGTCTCGACCGGATGCGCCGCCATCTCGCGCCCGGCTGCGAGGATCTCACCGATCACGGCGGCCGAGACCTGCCCCCTGGTGATCTCGATCGCCGTCTCGACCATCGAGAGCACGAAGCCCTTGATGCCGAAGCCGTAGAAGCCAAGGTTGCGCTTCTCCGCCTCGAGCAGGCGGCCGGAAATCTCGGCCGCCTCGCCATGCTCGCCGAGCAAAGCGACGAAGCGCTCCTCCGTCATGCGGAAGAACTGCTCGTTCTGCCAGAGCGTGTCGTCGGCATCGAAGCCGATGGTGGTCAGATCGCCCATGCGATGCTCCTTCGCGAGGCATCATGCCCCACATGCGGGGCGCATCAATCCCGCGCCCGGAACTCCGTCGCGAAATAGGCCAGCGCCAGCAGCGGCATCGCCGCGCCGAGCGCGCCCGCGAGCGGCCAGCCGCCATGCGCGAAGGCCCAGCCCCCGAGCGCCGAGCCAAGCGCACCGCCCATGAAGAAGCTCGCGATGAAAAGACCGTTCAGGCGRCTGCGCTGTTCCTGCCCGAGCGCGAAGATGGCGCGCTGCCCGAGCACCAGGCCCGTCGTCACGCCATAATCGAGAAGGATCGCGGCGATGGTCAGCAAGGCCAGGGCCGCCGTCGAGCCCGGCTCGGCGAGGAAGGTCAAGGCGAAGGACCCTGCCGCGAGGATCAGGGCGAAGGCCGTCGCCGGGCGCGTCCAACCCGCATCGGCGAGGCGCCCGGCGATCGGCGAGGCGATCGTGCCCGCGMCCCCCGCCAATGCGAACAGCGCGACGCCGCGCTGGGTCAGGCCGAATTGCGGACCGGTGAGATAAAGCGGCGTCACCGTCCAGAACAGGCTGAAGGCGGCAAACAGGCAGGCCTGATAGCCGGCGCGGCGGCGCAGCACCGGCGTGCTCATCACCAGCGCGCCCATGGACGCGATCAGCTCGCCATAGCCCAGCCGGGTATGGGGTCGGCGCTGCGGCAGGCGAAACCACAGGAAGGCCGCCAGAGCCAACATCGCCACGGCCGAGAGGACGAAGACGGCATGCCAGGAAGCGGCGTCCGCGACGAGGCTCGCAACCGGCCGCGCCAGCATGATGCCGAACAGCAGGCCGCTCACGACATTGCCGACGACCCGGCCGCGAATCTGCTCGGGCGCCATATGGGCCGCAAGCGGTACGAGGACCTGCGCGGCGACGCAGGTCATGCCGATCAAGAGCGAAGCGGCGAGGAAGACGGCCGCGCTGGCGGCCAGGGCGGCCATGCCGAGCGAAACGGCCGCCAGGACGACGAGGGTGACGATCAGCAACCGGTTCTCGACGAGGTCCCCGAGCGGGACCAGGAAGACCAGCCCCAACCCATACCCGATCTGCGTCAGGGTGACGATCAGGCCAGTCAGCTCCGCCGACATGCCGAGCGTTGCGCCGATGGGTCCAGCCAGGGGCTGCGCATAATAGAGATTGGCGACGATCAGGCCGCAGGCCGCGGCCAGGACAATGGTCAGCCCCGCCCCGATGGTCGGAGCGTCGGAAGTCGTCTCGTTCATGGTGATGGACCGACAGGCCCGGACAACCGGGCGGAGGACCGTACTATGGCACTCCGCCCATCATGCTGCGACGCAGCAAATTGCATGGCGCCCGTGCAGGGGCGCCATGCCCGGCAGTTGCGATCCGGCTCAGCCGTCTTTCGGCTTGATCGCGCCCAGCGCCGCCTGCGCCGCCGCAAGCCGCGCGATCGGCACGCGGAAGGGCGAGCAAGAGACGTAGTCGAGGCCGACGCTCTCGCAGAAGCCGATCGAGGCCGGGTCGCCGCCATGCTCGCCGCAGATGCCGAGCTTGATGTCGCTGCGGGTCTTGCGGCCGCGCTCGGCGGCGAGCTTGACCAGTTCGCCGACGCCATCCTGGTCGATGGTGACGAAGGGATCGGCCTCGAGCAGGCCCTTGGCGGTGTAGGAGCCGAGGAAGGAGGAGGCGTCGTCGCGGCTGATGCCGAGCGTCGTCTGCGTCAGGTCGTTGGTGCCGAAGGAGAAGAACTCGGCGCTCTCGGCGATCTCGGCGGCGCGCAGGGCGGCGCGCGGCAGTTCGATCATGGTGCCGACCTGATAGTCGATGGTCGTGCCGCTCTCCTCCATAACGGCCTTGGCCATGGCGTCGATGCGGGCCTTGACGAGGTCGAGCTCGGGCTTGCCCATGACGAGCGGCACCATCACCTCCGGGATCACCGGCTTGCCGGTCTCCCTGGCGGCGATCACGGCCGCCTCGAAGATGGCGCGGGCCTGCATCTCGGCGATCTCGGGGAAGGCGACGGCCAGGCGGCAGCCGCGGAAGCCGAGCATCGGGTTGAATTCATGCAGTTCGGCGGCACGCTGGCGCAGCGCATCGGACGAGACGCCGAGCGCCGCGGCGACCTCGGCGATCTCCTTCTCGCCATGCGGCAGGAATTCGTGCAGCGGCGGATCGAGCAGGCGGATCGTCACCGGCAGCCCGCTCATGATGGTAAAGAGCTGGACGAAGTCCTGGCGCTGCATCGGCAGGAGCTTGGCGAGCGCCGCCCGGCGCCCCTTGTCGTCCTGGGCGAGGATCATCTCGCGCACCGACTGGATGCGGCTCTCGTCGAAGAACATGTGCTCGGTGCGGCAGAGCCCGATGCCTTCGGCGCCGAACTCGCGCGCGGTCTTCGCGTCATCGGGCGTCTCGGCATTGGCGCGGACCTTGAGGCGGCGGACCTTGTCGGCCCAGCCCATCAGCGTCGAGAACTCGCCGGAAAGCTCGGGCTTCTGCATCTTGATCTCGCCGAGCAGCACCTGGCCGTTGCCGCCGTCGATGGTGATGAAGTCGCCGGCCTTCAGCGTGGTGTTGCCGACCGCGAGCGTGCCCTTGGCGTAGTCGACGCGGATCTGGCCGGCGCCGGAGACGCAGGGCTTGCCCATGCCGCGCGCCACGACCGCCGCATGCGAGGTCATGCCGCCGCGCGTGGTGAGGATGCCCTCGGCGGCGTGCATGCCGTGGATATCCTCCGGCGACGTCTCGACGCGCACGAGGATGACCTTTCTGCCGGCCTTCTTGGCGGCTTCGGCATCGTCGGAATTGAAGACGATCTCGCCGGCGGCGGCGCCGGGCGAGGCCGGCAGGCCGGTGGTCAGCACGCGGCGCTCGGCCTTGGGGTCGATGGTCGGGTGCAGGAGCTGGTCGAGCGCGCCGGGCTCGACGCGGCCGACCGCCTCCGCCTGCGTGATCAGCCCCTCGCTGGCGAGGTCGACCGCTATCCTGAGCGCAGCCTTGGCGGTGCGCTTGCCGGAACGGGTCTGCAGCATCCAGAGCTTACCCTCCTGGATGGTGAACTCCATGTCCTGCATGTCGCGGTAGTGCTTTTCGAGGATGCCGTAGATGCGGACGAGCTCCGCATAGGCCTCCGGCATCTCCTTCTCCATCGAAGGCTTGTCGGAACCCGCCTCGATGCGCGCCTTCTCGGTGATGTCCTGCGGCGTGCGGATGCCGGCGACGACGTCCTCGCCCTGGGCGTTGATCAGGAACTCGCCATAGAGCGCGTTCTCGCCGGTCGAGGGATTGCGGGTGAAGGCGACGCCGGTCGCGGAGGTGTCGCCCATATTGCCGAACACCATCGACTGGAYGTTGACCGCCGTTCCCCAGCTCGCCGGGATGCCGTTGAGCTCGCGGTACTTGATGGCACGCGCATTCATCCAGGAGGAGAAGACGGCGCCGACCGCGCCCCAGAGCTGCTTCTCCGGCTCCTGCGGAAAGTCGGAGCCGAGCGCCTTCTTCACGATCTCCTTGTATTTGCCGACCAGCACCTTCCAGTCGGCGGCCTTGAGGTCGGTGTCGAGATGGAGGCCCTTGYGCTCCTTGTAGTCCTCCAGCGCCTCCTCGAAGAGGCCGTGGTCGATATCGAGCACGACGTTGGAATACATGGTGATGAAGCGGCGATAGCTGTCCCAGGCGAAGCGCTCGTCGCCCGAGGCCTTGGCGACGGCCTCGACCGTCTCGTCGTTGAGGCCGAGATTGAGGACGGTGTCCATCATGCCCGGCATCGAGGCCCGCGCGCCGGAGCGGACGGAGACGAGGAGCGGGTTGGCGGGGTCGCCGAAGGTCTTTCCGGTGAGCTTGGCCATGCCGGCCAGCGCGGCCTTGACCTGCCCGTCGAGCTCGGCCGGGAAGCTCTTGCCGTTGTCGTAATAGGCCGTGCAGACCTCGGTGGTGATGGTGAAGCCGGGCGGAACGGGCAGACCCAGATTGCTCATCTCGGCGAGGTTCGCGCCCTTGCCGCCGAGCAGGTTCTTCATTCCCGCCTCACCCTCGGCCTTGCCGTCGCCGAAGGTATAGACCCACTTCCCACCTGCCATCACTTCAACCTCTTCGTTTGCAGCCGGACGCAGCAACGCCACGGCGATGCGAAAGTTTCGTGCGCGTGCCATCGATGCCCCATAGGCAGGGACGGCGGGATGGGGCGGTCATGCCCAAAAGCGGCTGAACAATCAATGAGCAGGTGCAACAAAACGCCCGCAGGCGCGGAAGCACCGACGCTTCATTTCGCGCGTCCGCCGCGGGCGGCCCGGGGCCAGCGCAGCGGCCAGGCGACGATGCGCTCGGTCACCTCGTCCTCCGTCACCTCGTCCTCATTGGCGAAGACCCGGCCACGCACCGAGATCCCGGCCGCCACGACCGTCTCGGGGTCGCCCGAGACGAGCGGATGCCACCAGGGCAGATTCCTTCCCTCCGCGACGAGGCGGTAGGCGCAGGTCGGCGGCAGCCAGGGCAGCGTGCGCACATCCTCCGGCGTCAGGGTGACACAATCGGGGACTTCGCGGGAGCGGTTCGGATAGTCGCGGCAACGGCAGGTGCCCGCATCGAACAGGCGACAGCCGATATCGGTGGCGAAGAGGCGGCCGCTATCCTCGTCCTCGAGCTTGACGAGACAGCAGCGCCCACAGCCGTCGCAGAGCGACTCCCACTGCTCGCGGTTCATCTCCTCGAGCGGCGTGGTCAGCCAGAACGGCTCGTTTGTCGCGGGCTTCGGCTCCATGGCAGGCTTATGCGCCGATGCGCCGGAAGATGGAAGGGCGGCGCATCGGCGCGCGTCCATGTCCCAATCCGGGACAGGCCGGCTGGCCTGCTTCCTGCTGTTAAAAAAGAATTCCGCGCATGCTGCCCTTACCGCCGCGCGGGGCGTGATTATGTGTCTATGACCGGGCACCCTCCTGTTGCCAAGGCGGCGACCGCGGGGCAGGACTGTGTCGGGGGCCATTCGGGAAGCCTGGAACGGCCATGGAGTTCAGGAAGGCAGGCTGGAGGACGCGGCTGAAGCGCTATGCGCTCGCCGTCGATTCATGGCTCGATGCCGGCCTGTGGGGCGCGGGCCGCCGCGTCGGCGAGATCTACGAGCGCATCCGCAGCCAGGCCGACCGCCTGACCGTGACCGGCCCCAGGCGCCTTGCGGCCGAATTCGCCAGCGAGGGGCTGAACATCGGCATCGTCGGCGCGCTCTTCGTCCTGATATTGGCTTTGCCCGCCTTCCGCATCGGCAATGAGGAGGCTTTGAAGAGCCAGGTGCTCGCCGTCACCTTCCTCGACCGCTACGGCAATGCGATCGGCCATCGCGGCGCCCGGCACGACGACTCGCTCAAGCTGGAGGAGATGCCGGACCATCTGCTGAAGGCCGTGATCGCGACCGAGGACCGGCGCTTCTACGACCATTTCGGCATCGACATCATCGGCACCTTCCGGGCGCTGACCGTGAATGCGCGCGCCTCCGGCGTGGTGCAGGGCGGCTCGTCGCTGACGCAGCAGCTCGCCAAGAACCTGTTCCTCTCCAACGAGCGCTCGCTCGACCGCAAGATCAAGGAAGCCTTCCTGGCGCTCTGGCTCGAGGCCCGGCTGAGCAAGAGCGAGATCCTCAAGCTCTATCTCGACCGCGCCTATATGGGCGGCGGCACCTTTGGCGTAGCGGCGGCGGCGGAATACTATTTCGGCAAGTCGGTGAAGGACGTCTCGCTGGCGGAAGCCGCCATGCTGGCCGGCCTGTTCAAGGCGCCGACGAAATACGCGCCGCATGTCAACCTGCCCGCCGCCCGCGCACGGGCCAATGACGTGCTCAACGCCATGGTCGATGCCGGCTTCATGACCGCCGGCCAGGTTGACAGCGCCAAGCGCAATCCGGCGACGCCGGTCGACCGCAAGCGCGAATCCAGCCCCGACTACTATCTCGACTGGGCCTTCGACCAGGTGAAGGAGTTGGCCGAGGAGGGCAAGCTCGGCTCCGACCGGGTGCTCACCGTCAAGACGCCGCATGATTCCGCGATCCAGCAACGGGCCGACGAGGCGGTCGAGGCGATCCTGCGCCAGCACGGCCCGACCTATCGCGTGAAGCAGGCGGCGACCGTCGTGATGGACCCGGACGGGGCGGTGCGCGCCATCGTCGGCGGGCGCGACTACGGCGCCAGCCAGTTCAACCGCGCCACGGCGAGCCAGCGCCAGCCCGGCTCCTCCTTCAAGCCCTATGTCTATGCGACGGCGCTCTCGGCCGGGCTCTATCGGCCGAACACCATCGTCACCGACCGTCCTGTCTGCATCGGCAACTGGTGCCCGAAGAATTACGGCGGCTCGTTCTCGGGGTCGATGCCGCTCTATGTGGCGCTGGCGAAGTCGATCAACTCGATCCCGGTGCAGATGTCGATCGCGATCGGCCGCGCCACCGGCGAGACGCATGAGGCGCGCGCCGCCGCCATCGGCCGCAAGAAGATCGTGGCGATGGGCCATGCGATGGGGCTGACGACGCCGCTCACCGACACGGTCTCGCTGCCGATCGGCGCGGCGGAGGTGACGGTGATCGACCAGGCCGCCGGCTACGCCGTCTTCGCCAATGGCGGCAAGCGGGCCAAGCCCTATGCGGCGCTCGACATCCATAACTCGCAGGGCGAGCTGATCTACAATCACGGCCGCGACGAGCCCGAGCCGCAGCAGGTCCTGACGACCCAGGTCATGCAGGACATGAACTTCATGCTCTCCAAGGTGCCGACCGAGGGCACCGGCCGTCGCGCCGCGCTCGACGGCGTGGTGACGGCCGGCAAGAGCGGCACGACCAACGGCTACAAGGACGCCTGGTATGTCGGCTATTCCGGCAACCTCGTCGAAGCCGTCTGGTTCGGCAACGACGATTCCTCCGAGACCGCGAACCTGACCGGCGGCGCGCTGCCGGCCATGACCTTCAAGGGCCGCCCGGTCCAGGTCGGCATCCGCGAGGTCTCGGGGCTGGAGACGCGGCTGCGCTGACAGTTGGGCGCTGCCTCGGCACGAGATGCGTGTCGCCACGCATCAGTTGATGATTTCGCCTCGTTCGTTCGAGCGCAGTGCCGTCAGTCGTTCCCTCCACATCTGGAGCGCTTCGGGCGTCAATCTGGTCCAATGCGTGATTTCGCCGGTGACCTTGAGCGGTGCGCTGCTGCGATACGACCGAGTGGGGTTGCCGGGGAATTTCTTGTCGGTCACATTCGGGTCGTTCTCGAATGTCCCGGTCGGCTCTACGACATAAACACGCGGGACTGCCCCGCCTCCGGCAAGTTCCGCCGCGATTTCGGCGGCAAGCCCGGCGCCGTCCACAAGGGCCGTGAAGTAGACGTGGTTCATCACCACCTCAGGACGATAGTTCGACCGGTATCCTGCGGTAAGGAAATCACCCACGCGCAAATCCGCGATCGTGCCGTGAAAAAACGGCCCCTCGTCCAGCACCTCGGTCATCGTCATCGTCCTTATCCTGCGAGCCTGTTTTGGTCCGTGAGCCGAGGGTGCCAACCTCCGCGAACCCACCGCCGAAAGCGGATATTCCGCTTGACGATGAATAGGGCTCGCGACAGTGTCCTAAGGCATGTTCAGGCACCAGAACCTTTGTGATCGACGCCGACGCCGCTTTCCCCAAGCGGCGGCTCTTCGGGCTGCGCGTCGATCAGCGTTCTTCCGCATGGTGACGGCCTCATCGTAGGTCGCACCCGCCGAAGCGGCCTCGGCCCGCCTTCCTGAACCCCCGCAGCCCTCGGCTCCGGGGGTTTTCTTTTGCCCGAACTCCAGAAGGACACCATCATGAGCATTCGCGTCGGCATTGTCGGGATCAGCGGTTTCGGTGGCGGCGAAGCGCTGCGCCTGATCGCGAGCCACCCGTCTTTCGAGCTGGTCTACGCCGCGGGCGAGAGCAGCGCGGGCAGCCGTTTGGTGGACCGCTTCCCCGGTGTGCCGGCCAGGCTGGCCGAGCTGGTGATCGAGAAGTGGGACCCGGCGACGCTGCCGAAGCTCGATCTGCTGTTCGCGTCATTGCCCACGGGCACCTCGGCCGAGGCGCTGGCGCGCGTCCCCGGGAGCGTGAAGATCGTCGATATCGGCGGCGACCACCGCTATGTCGAGGGTTGGGCGTATGGCCTGGCAGATGTCTGGCCGGCTGAGATCAAGAGTCAGACCCGCATTGCCAACCCCGGCTGCTTCCCTGCCGCGACGCTGACCGCATTGGCGCCGCTGCTCGCCAACAAGCTGATCGAGCCGGGCAACATCATGATCGACGCCAAGACCGGCGTCTCCGGGGCCGGCCGGGGCGGTGCCGACAGCAAGTTCGGTTACGCCGAGAGCAACGAGAACCTGGTGCCCTATGGGCTGCTCAAGCACGTCCACATGCCCGAGATGGCCAGGACGATCGAGCGGCTGAGCGGCGGCAGCGCGGCCGGGCTGGTGTTCACGCCGCATCTGGTGCCGATGACCCGCGGCCTCCTCGCCACCATCTACTGCCGCGGCCGCGCCACCACGGAGCAGTGCCTGGACGCGGCCCGGCGCTTCTACGCCGGGCGAGCGTTCGTGTGTGTGACCGACAAGCCGCCGCAGACCAAATGGGCTACGGGCTCGAACCTCGCATTCGTCAGCTATGCGGCCGATCCAGAGCGCAACCTGGTGATCGCGATGGGCGCGGTCGACAATCTCGGCAAGGGTGCGGCCGGGCAGGCGGTGCAGAATGCGAACCTGATCTGCGGCCTGCCGGAAACCGCGGGGCTGGACGGCGGACCCGTTTGGCCATGATGAGCGCGGGTCTCCACGCAGCGTTTCAATCCGCTTTGTGGGTTCGCCAGGGGCGCGCAACCCGAAATTCAAACCGAGACAGCGCCGGCGGTTGACGGCCCGGAGCGTCGGGGTTCAACTCCGGCGGGCTGCGATGCGGCACAGGCGCGGAAGGCAAGCGTGCGAATCCTCGATCTCGCCACTGTTCTCGGGCTGGGCGCCGGTCTCGGGCTGGTCTCGGCCCATTGGGCGGTCGCCGGCCGGCCGGTGGTGGGCAAGGTCGAGGTCGGCTCCTGGATGGCCTGGCCCGGCAGCGGCAGCCGCGACGTCGATCCCTATATGCGGGCCTATCTGGCGCGCGGCGTCCATCTGCCCATCGGCGCCGGCGAGGGGCTCGAGCTGATCGCCGAGCGCAGCGACGACGGCGCGCCGCTCGAAGGGCGCTGCCGCTATCGCGTCAGCGGCACCATCCCGACATCGCGGGGCTGGACGCTGGGCGTCACGGATGGTGCCGGCCGCCCCTTCCACCTGCCGCTCGAACGGGTGAGCTTCACCGATTCGGAAATCGTGCGCGGAGAGGATGGCGGGCTGTCGATCACGGCCGCGGCGGCGGCCCAGGCCGGCAACTGGCTGCCGCTGCCGGCGGGCGGACGCTTCCAGCTCCGATTGCGGCTCTACGATACGCCGGTGTCGAGCCAGACCGGGGAGACGCGGGCGGCGAACCTGCCCCGGATCACGCGCATCGACTGCCGATGAGCGCGCTCGACCCCACAGCCGCGCCGCTTCCGGACGAGGCCCGGCCCGGGAAGGCTCCCCGGCCCGCACCGGCGCCCCGGAGCTGGCCCGATCGGCTGCGCTCCGCAGCCATGCGCCTGGCCCTGACGACGCTCGCGGGGCTCATGCTCGCAGCCATCGTGCACATCGTCACGATTCTCCTGATCCCGGTCCTGTCGCAGCGCGATGCGGCGCATGCCTATCGCAATCTCGGCAGCGAGGGCCATGCCGAGATCATCCCGCCGGCCGGCAATGCCGCGGGACTGCCGCCCTTGCAGGAGGCCGACCCGAATGCGGTGACCGCCATCTGCGGCTACGATCTCTCGGCCGGGCCGATGCGGGTCGTCGCCCATATCGGGACGCTGCCGCTCGGGCTCACCCTGCACCGCCAGGGCGGCGGCGTGATCTACGCCATCACCGACCGGGCCGCGATCCGAGGCGTGCTGGAATTCCTGGTGATGACGGAGGCGCAATATGACGAGCGCGTCGCCAATGACGAGGAGGGCGAGACGAGCCGCGAACTGCGCGTGGTCTCCGACACCGCACAGGGGCTCATCGTCGCGCGCGTGCTCGCCAAGCGCCCCTCCGACCGGGCGGATGCCGAAGCGCTCGCCACCGGCATCCAGTGCGGCATGGCGAACTGACGGTGCGCCGCCCGCCACTCAGCCCTTGTAGACCACGGGGCGTTTCGTGCCTTCGCCGAAGGCGTCGTTGAGCGGCATCCTGCAGAGCGGGCCGGCCTCGGCCTCCAGCGCCATGATGGCGCGTTCGGCACGGATGGCCTCGCGGGAGGGCATCTCGACCACGAGATTGGCCAGCGCGTAACGATAGCTCCTCAGGCGGAAATCGAGGCGCTCGCAGACCCAGAAGACCAGCCCCTCRTTCTCGACGACGCGCGCCAGGGCCGGGTCCTGCTTCTCGGGTGCGACATCGGGGGAGGATTCGACCGTGCGCATCCGCACCCGGTCCATGCTCAAGGCGGAAAGGCGAGGCCGCCTCGCCCCGGACCGCCGCCGCAAGGAAACCCGCCTCGGGCGCCAGGAGCTGCGACCAGACGGTCGGGCGCGGCCGGCCGAGATCGCCGGTCGTCGCGGTGCAGGCCGAGGCCAGCACCGCGAACAGCGCGGCGAAAGCCGTCTTGCCGCCGCACGGCCAGCGGCGTGTCGTCGCGTCTGCTGAATCCGTCACGCCGGCTGCCTGGCCTTCCTGCGGCCGACGGCCTTGCCCGTCGCCGGGCGGCTGCCGCGCGGCAAGGCGTTGCGTGGGCCGGGCTCGGCAGGGCGCTCGAAGCGCACGCCGGTGAAGAACAGGATTTCGGCGCTCGTCTGCGGGAAGGCGCAGCTCCGCGCCTGCCAGCGCCGCCAGAGCGCGAAGGGGATGACGTCGGCCATGTGCGCCTCCTTGTCCAGCGCCTGCTTACGATCGCGAAAGCCACGGACGACGCAGAGGCCGCTCCCGTGTCACAGCTCTCAAGACCATCAGGCCCAGACATGGTTAACGTGGCCTTAAGCCATCGGGGATAATCTGCGATCCGACATCGGATTTGCTGCCTCATGACCACGTCCCCCGCCAAGGAACTCGCCGATCTCGCTCGCCTCGCGCGCGAAGGCGGGCTCGATCTCAGCCAGGTCTCGCTGCGTGTCAGAGCCGACCTGCTGCTCTCGGCGCCGCGCCCTCCGCAGGACGACCTCGCGGCCTTTTCCGAGATGGCGACGGCCCTGATTCCCAGCATCGACGAGGCGACCGCGCTCATCCTCGCACGCAAGCTCTCCGGCTGGCGGCACACCCCCGCGCCGGTCCTGCTGGCCTTGCGCGAGCGCGGCGGCACGATCCTCGCCGAGATGCTGCGGCACGGCCTGCCGCTCGCTCCCGCCGAGATCGAAGAGCTGGCGGAGACGGGCGATGACGAGATGCTGTCGGCCCTGAGCGCGCGCCGCGACCTCACCGCCGCCGCGACGCTGATGCTGGTCGAGCGGGATTCCGACGCGCTCGACCTCGCTCTGATCGCCAATACCGAAGCCCCCCTGCCCCGCGCCGCCGCCGACATCCTGATCGCGCGTGCCCGCAGCCGCCCGGCCTATCGATCCGGATTGCTCGGCCGGCCGGACCTCTCGAATATCGAGCTCGCCCCGCTCTTCMTGCGCGCTGGCGCGGAGCGGCGGCTCAGCATCCTCGATTCGCTCGCCGCGCATGAGGCGCTGCATCCCGGCGAGCGGCTCCCGCCGCTTCCGGCCGCGGTCCTCGCCGACTGGCTCGCGCTTGCCAGCGAGGACCGGAAGCGAGCCTTCAGCGCCATCGCCCGGCATTTCGGCGGCGGCCCGGCGCTCGCCGAGGCCATGGATCGCGACGCGGCGCGCGAACTCGCGGCGCTTGCCCTGATCGCCAGCGGCACCACCGTCGAGGAGGCGACGCGTTTCCTGATCCGGCTCGGCGACGAGGCCGCGCATTCGGTCGAGCGCATCTTCGCGCTCGTCGCCCTGATGCGTTCGATCAGGCCGGTCATCGCCAGGCGCCTCGTCCAGCAGATCGCCGGGCTCGCGCCACCGGCTCCGCAGCGCCGGGGCCAGCATCAGCCGGCGATGGACCCGAGCGGCACGCCCTCTCGCGCCGGAGCAGGCACCGCCCGGCCGGAAGGCCAGCCCGCCATGTCCGAGGTGCTGGGGCGGATCGGCCCGCAGCGGGAGCGCGGCTAGAGCATTTCCGCGTCTCTCCGAATCGCGGAAATGCTCCATCTCTTTGTTTTATCGTATGTTCTTCACGCGAACCGGTGTCCGCTTCGCTCGAAAATGCGCTAGTCGCTCACCAGCTCCAGGCGCGGATCGCCCGCCCGGTTCTCGATCTCGACGAGCCAGAGGTCACCGTCGAAACGCAATTCGCGCGTGACACGATCCTCGACCGTCAGCGGATCGGCATCGAGCAGGAGCTGGAAGCGACGGACACCGTCGTCGCTGGCGAGCGTCTGCGGCGCCGGGCCATAGAGCACGGCGGTGCCGTCGAGGCGGTCGAGCTTGACGAAGATCGCGCCGGCCTCGGCCGCGCCGCGACGCCGCAGCACGGCGATGAGCCCGTCATGCGCCGCCTGCCGCAGCCAGGCCGAAACCCAGAACTCGCTGGTCAGGCGCGCCATGGGCTGGCGAAGCCGGGCGTCAATTGGAGGCCGTGCGGCGCGGCGCTGCCGCCGAACGCGTGGCGGCGCCGCGGATCTCCGCCGGCGGGCGCATATCCGCGCCGTTGATCAGATCGGCGATGGGATCGCGCGGAGCGGGAGCCGCAGCAGCGCGCGGCGCGGGGGCTGCCGCCGGGGCGGGAGCCGGGGCCGGCGTGCGCGCGACATTGGTGACGGCCGCAGGCGGCCGGGGCGCGGCCTCACGCACGGCCGGCTGGGCCTGGGACAGGTCGCTGGGGCGCGACGGCGGCAGGGCCGGGCCCAGCAGCGAAGGAATGTCGGTCGGAGGCGCCGCAGCGGGAGCGGGCGCAGGTTCGGCACGCCGGGCTGCGGGACGCGCCTCCTCGACCGGGCGCGGCGCCGACAGGATCGGATGGGGATGGCGCGCCGTCTGGAACATCAGCGCATTGGCGACGATGGCGAGCGAGACGATGCCGAAGACGAGCAGGATCAGGGCGCGGCCCGGCCGCCGGCTCGCCGTCCGGATGAGGCGGGCGAACCATGGGGACGATTTCCGGCGCGCCGGCTGCGCGCGCCGGACCGGAGCGGACAAGGAGGCGCCGGGGCGGGCGCGGGCGGCCATGGTTGCGGACATCTGTTCGGCTCGTTCTCAGGCAGTCAGGCGAAGCGGTTCTTTGGTGTCGATGCCACGGCGCGGCGCCCTGGCGAAGGTCACGATCTTGGCCGGCGGCTCGACCGTCTCGGCGCCGCCGACCGGCAGGCGCACCGAAACGCGCGTGCCCACGCCGGGAGCGCTCTCGATGCTCAGCCGCCCGCCATGCAGGCCGACGAGCCCGCGCACCACGGAAAGCCCGAGGCCGGTGCCTTCATGCGAGCGGTCATAGGAGCCCTTGGCCTGGAAGAAGGGATCACCCAATCGCGGCAGATCGGCGGCACAGATGCCGATGCCCGTGTCGGAGACGGAGAGGTCGATCACATCCCCGTCGCGAATAACGGCCAGGGTGACGCGGCCGCCCGCAGGGGTGAACTTGACCGCGTTGGACAGGAGGTTGAGGACGACCTGCTTGAGCGCGCGCCTGTCGCCCTCGACCTGCGGCAGCGCCGGGCCCAGAACATGCTCGAGCGCGATGCCACCGGTTTCGGCGCGCAGCGCCATCAGCGCACAGCAATCCTGCGCCAGCACCCCGAGGTCGAGCGGCTCACGCTCGATCGACATGGCGCCGCTCTCGATCTTCGAGATGTCGAGCAATGTGTTGACGACATCGAGCAGATGGTTGCCCGAGGCATGGACGATCCGCGCATATTCGGCGCGCTTGCCGGCATCGAGGCGCCCCGTCTCGTCCATGCTGAGCATCTCGGAGAAACCGATGATGGCGTTGAGCGGCGTGCGCAATTCATGGCTGACCGTCGCCAGGAAGCGGCCCTTGATGTCGTTGGCCTTGAGGGCCTCGGCATGGCCGCGCTCGCGCTCCTCGTCCAGCACCCGGCGCGCGGTGACGTCGCGCATSACGCAGACGACGGTCGCGCCCTTGCCGCCTTGGGACCCCGCGACCCGATAAGCCTGCATTTCGAGCCAGCGCGAGACCGGCACCCGCCCCGCCCCGCCATCCTCCCGCGGCACGAACAGGGTGCGGAAGCAGGCGCTGACGCCGGCATCGCCATGGGCGGCATCGCTCAGCGCCTTGAGGAACAGCGGACGGTCGGCGATGTGGACACGCTCGAACAGGCCACGGCCCGTCAGTTCGCGCGGCTCGGCTCCGGCGAGCTGGCGCGCCGCGGCATTGGCGAAGACGACGGCACCGTCCACGTCATGCCAGGTCACGAGATCGCCGACATGGTCGAGCAGCGCCCGGGCGCGCTCGTCGGAGGCCTTGTATTCGCGCAATTCCGTATCGCGCCGGCGCAGCATGATCGCGGTGACGACGAGCGCCTGCACCAGTACCCCGATGACGAGAAGCGGCATCGCCTGCTGCGTCCAGGCCGCAGGAGCGGCGAAGGCGCCGAGCTGGTCGGCGACGACCATGGCCAGCAGCGCGGTCACCGCCACCATCCCGGCGCGAAACACGTATTTCCGGCCGCCGAGGCTGGCGGCCTCCACTGGCAAGATGGCGAGCCCGGCGAGGAGCGGCGAGCGCGCGCCGCCGGTCGCGGCCGCGAGCGTCACGATGAACAGGGACAGCGCAGCCGCCGAGACGGCATGGGCGATGTCGAGCCGCCCGCTGCGGGAGAGGATGAAGACGGCCAGGAGCGGCAGCGCCGCCGCCACGACGATCGCGGCCTCGAAGGTGCCAAGCGTTCCGCGCCAGGCGAGATAGGCAGGCGCAAGACCAAGGGCACCGGCGCCGACGAGCAGCCGCGACAGGATGAAGCGCTCGTGGCGCCCCCTCTCGCAGGTGTCCGACCGCGCCGATGCATGCACCAGTGCCGCCGCCTGTGTCCTGAGTGCTGCCATCACCATCCGAAACGCAACGCCTAACTCGTGCGGACCGACATGCCCGCTTGCCGCTATCTCGCCATGGCGGGTTTAAGCGGGGCTTAAGGCGATCGCCCGACAAGACGCCCCACAGGCGGCCAATTTCAAGTTTATATAAATTCGGCAGATAGTTACGCTTGTTTCGGCGGCTTTCTCATGTGGCATGAAGGTTCAAAGCAGGGTGAACGGAACCTGAAGATCACCATCCGCATTCGACTCGCATTTGAGCGTTTGGAATGACGCGATTTTTCCGGATCCCCGGCTAGGGTCAGCGTCGCGGTCGCAAGAACCGCAACGGAGATCGAGATGGCTTACTTCCTGCGCAAGGTCGCGATCATCGGCCTGATCGCGATCAACTCCCCGGTCCATGGCGGCAAGCCGGCCGAGGTGGAGCTGCCCCAGGCCGTGCGGCAGGTCGTGAGCGCGGTCCAGGCCGAGCCGCGCGTGGCGGCCGGCAGCCTCACCGCGGCCCGCGAGGCGGCCCAGATCCTGGCGGGACTCGATCCGGAGACGCGTGGGCGTATCATCAACGCCGCCGCATCGGCTGCAACCGGTCGCTCCGCCCCGCGTTGAATGCTTGACGAAAGCCCGCAAGGCGCGGGAAGAGAGCGCGCCGGCTCCGGATGGATCGGAGGTCGGCAAGGCAGGACATGACCACCACTCTCGACGAGATCGTCGCCAATTTCGAGCTGCTCGACGAATGGGACGACCGCTACCGCTACCTGATCGAGCTCGGCAAGAGCCTCGAGCCGCTGCCCGAGGACGCGCATAACGACGCCAACAAGGTGCGCGGCTGCGCCAGCCAGGTCTGGCTCGACCTGCGTCGCGAAGGCGGGCCCGGCCCGCAGACGCGCCTGTTCTTCCGCGGCGACAGCGACGCCCATATCGTGCGCGGTCTCGTCGCGCTGGCGCTCGCCATCTTCTCGGGCCGGAAGGCGGAGGAGATCCTCGCGACCGACGCCTTCGCGATCTACGAGAAGCTTGGCCTCGCCGCGCATCTCACGCCGCAGCGCTCAAACGGCGTGCGCGCCATGATCGAGCGCATCAAGAGCGACGCCCGCACCACGGCAATGTGAAACGCCTCAGCGCCCGGCCGCGGGCGGGATGCCCGGCCGGGCATCCGGCGCCTGCCAGGCGGTAAGACCGGACGGCTTGCCGCCGCGATCCATGCCGTAATGCGAGGCCAGCGTCGCAAGCGCGACGCGCAGCACGACCTTGGCCGAGCGTGCCGGCCAGTGCCGTTCGCGCTCGACCAGATCGAGCCCCTTCAGGAAGCCGCAGACGTCGATGGCGAGGCCGGACAGCGCCGGCCCCAGCCGCTCGCAGGCATGCCGGACGCGCTGGCGGGCCGCGATGGCCACATCGGACGCGCCGGCGGGATCGCGCGGGCCGGGGCTACGTTCATCCGGGGTCAGCGCCGCATCCCAGTTCATGGTCGTGCGCGGCAGCATCTGCGCGCGCGTGAAGTCGGACCGGAAGCGCTCGCCGGCGGCGAATTCCTCGTCGCTGATCTGCGGCTTGCCGTCCTTGCCGAGCCGCCGCCTCAGCCAGAGCAAGGGGCTTTCGCACTCGTCGATCCGGACCGCCGGCGCCTGCGGCGCATCGAATGGCGGGGCGACCGGAACGCCTTGCCCGGAAGACGCCTCCTTCAGCGTAAGGCGGGCGCCCCTGCCCTCGCCCGCCCAGGCGATCAGCCCCTCGGCCATGAGCGCCGCCGCCGCTTCCGCCGCGACATAGCCTGCGCCAAGGCTCGCGCCGTTCCGCTCGCGATAGAGCGCGATCCGGCCGCAGCCGAGCGGGGAGACGATGCCATAGGCATTCGGCTCGCGCAGATGGCGCAGGAGCCGCTCGCGATCACGCCGGTCGATCTCGTTCGTCATCACAGAATCTCCCTCGGATGGGCCGACAGGCTGGCACTGGCGGCAAGGAGGGCCGCTTCGAGTGCGTTCAGGCCGAATTCCGTCCCCGGATCGTCGCGGCTGTCCTCCACCAAGGCGCAGGCATGGCGCACGGTGGTGCGGTCCCGCCCGAAACAGGCGCCGACGCGGGTGAGGCTCAGCCCGAAGGCGACATGGGCCAGATACATCGCTCGCTGGCGCGCCCGGGCAACCGGGCGCCGGCCGCGATTGAAGGCCCTGAGCTTCCCGGGAGCGATCTTCGCCGCAGCCGCGACGGTGGCCTCGGCCAGTCTGGCACCGGCAGCCTCCTGCAAGATCATGTCAGGGCCGGCCTTGATATTGTTCATGTTACGTTCCCATTCTCCGATTGCGCGAACGGCGGCGCGAGATCCGGGCAATAGGATTATATTCTTATATTCGCTTTGGCAAGCCTGCGCGCTCGGTTATCCCCGCGAACGGCGGCAAGAAGCGACCGGCACGAAGCGACCAGCAAGAAACGACCAGCAAGAAACGACCGGCACGAAACGATCGGCATGAAAAAAGCCGCCGGAAATCCGGCGGCTTCTGTCGATGAAATTCTGCTTCGTCCCGCGTCTCAGCGACGCTTGCGACGCTGCTGGCCCAGGCCCATCTTCTTCGCGAGCTGCGAGCGAGCCTCGGCGTAGTTCGGAGCGACCATCGGGTAGTCGGGCGGCAGGCCCCACTTCTCCCGATACTGCTCCGGCGACATGTTGTACTGCGTGCGCAGATGGCGCTTCAGCGACTTGAATTTCTTGCCGTCCTCGAGGCAGACCAGGAAATCGGCAGTAATCGACTTCTTGACCGGGATCGCCGGCTTCGGCGCCTCGACCGGAAGCACCGGAGCCACACCGCCGATGACGCGGCTGAGCGCCGAATGGACTTCGCTGATCAGCGCCGGCAAGTCGGACGCAGGAACTGAATTGTTGGAGACATAGGCAGAAACGATGTCTGCCGTCAGTTCGATGAAGTCCGCTCCCTCGTGATCGGCCATAGCTATGTCGCTCCTTATCGTTCTTAACGTGGACTTTGGCGATCGCCCGTCTTTGAAAGCCCCACCTGGTGGCCATCCTTGCCAATAGTGGCGGGCACTACCGGAAACAGAATCATCGACCCGATCGATCGAGATCAGCCTGTAATGGATACTGGCTATTCACGCAAGAGAACAATTCAATCGAACAGGAATATCTTGATCCAATATTCGGCAGCGCAAATGACTGCGATTTCCAATGCACGCAAAGGTATACCTACCGACAAGAAGTGCGTCTTGTCACCGTAGCAGCGGGGCTCTACCTCTCGGGCGCCCGTCATGGAGAACCGCTCATGCGTCCTGCCCCCGGCCTTCGAGATCAGAGCGGCGTATCGCGCCGATCCCGCCGCCTGCCGGCGCCGCCCAAAGCAGAGATCAGGACGAAGGAAAGCACCGTCCACGGCGTGCTGTTACGCGATGATTACGACTGGCTGCGAGCCCCGAACTGGAAGGATGTGCTCCGCAACCCCGAAGTGCTGCCCGCCGATATCCGCGACTATCTCGAAGCAGAGAATGTCTATTGCAAGGCGTTGATGGCCTCGACCCGCGACCTGCAGCGCGAACTCGTCAAGGAAATGCGCGGCCGGATCAAGGAAGACGATTCCAGCGTTCCGCAGCCGGACGGCGCCTGGCTCTACTATTCACGCTATCGCAAGGGAGCCGAGCATCCATTGATCTGCCGCCGCCCGCGGGAAGGTCACGGCAAGGACAAGGGCAAAGACAAAGGCAAGAGCCGCGAGCAGATCATGCTCGACGCCGAYGCMYTGKCCGAAGGSAAGGACTTCTTCGACCTCGGCGACGCCGTCCACAGTCCCGACCATCGGCTGCTTGCCTGGAGCGCGGACGAGGCCGGCTCGGAACTGCATGGAATCCGCGTCCGCGATCTCGAAACGGGCGAGGACCTGCCCGACCAGGTCAACGACGCCACGGGCGACATCGTCTGGGCGAGCGACTCCCGTTCGTTCTTCTACGTCGCCGTTGATGCCGATCACCGCCCGTCGCGGGTGCTGCGCCATCGTCTGGGCACGGCGGCCGAGACGGATGAGCTGCTGCATGACGAGAGCGATGCCGGCATGTTCGTCGACATCGACAAGACCCAGTCCGGCCGCTTCCTGCTGATCTCGATCAGCGATCACGAAACCTCGGAGATCCGTTTGCTCGATCTCGCTTCACCCGAAGCGAAGCTCAACCTCGTCGCCGCGCGCCTGCCCGGCCGGCAATACAGCGTCGAGCACCATGGCGACGACTTCGTGATCCTGACCAATGCCGAGGGGGCGGAAGACTTCAAGATCGTGACGGCCCCGCTCGCCAACCCCGATCCGGCAGGGTGGCGCGATCTCGTTCCCCATCGGCAGGGCCGGCTCATCCTCGACCATGTCTGCCTCAAGGGCAGGCTGATCCGGCTGGAGCGCGAGGAAGGGCTGCCGCGCATCGTGATCCGCGACTTCGCAGATGGTGCCGAGAGCAGCATCGCCTTCGACGAGGAGGCCTATGGGCTCGGCATGGATGCCGGCTACGAGTTCGACACGAATACGCTGCGTTTCATCTATGCCTCGATGGCGCGGCCTGCCGAAACCTATGACTACGATCTCGCAACCGGCGAGCGGACCCTGCTGAAGCGGCAGGAGGTGCCGTCGGGCCACAACCCGGCCGACTACAAGGTGCGGCGCATCTTCGCGACGGCAGAGGATGGCGAGCGGGTGCCGATCTCGATCCTGCACCGTGCCGATCTGAAGCTCGACGGCAATGCGCCCTGCCTACTCTACGGCTACGGCTCCTACGGCTCGGCGATGTCCGCCTCGTTCCGGACGCGGCCGCTCAGCCTGGTCGATCGCGGCTTCGTCTATGCCATCGCCCATGTCCGCGGCGGCACGGACAAGGGCTGGCGCTGGTATCTCGACGGCAAGCGCGAGAAGAAGCGCAATACCTTCACCGACTTCATCGCCGCCGGGGAAGCGCTGGCGGAGGCCGGCTTCACCCGTCGCGGACGCATCGTCGCCGAGGGCGGCAGCGCCGGCGGCATGCTGATGGGCGCAGTCGCCAACATGGCGCCGGCGCTTTTCGCCGGCATCGTCGCGGAAGTGCCCTTCGTCGACGTGCTCAACACCATCCTCGACGACAGCCTGCCGCTGACGCCGCCGGAATGGCCGGAATGGGGCGATCCGATCCGGGACGTCAAAGCCTTCGAGACGATCCGCAGCTACTCGCCCTATGACAACGTCAGCGCGCAGGACTATCCGCCGATCCTGGCGATGGGCGGCCTCACCGATCCGCGCGTGACCTATTGGGAGCCGGCGAAATGGGTGGCGCGGCTGCGCGCGACCATGACCGGCGGCGGGCCGATCCTGCTCCACACCAATATGGAGGCGGGGCATGGCGGCGCGGCCGGGCGCTTCGATTCGCTGAAGGAAACGGCGCTGGCCTATGCCTTCGCCATCAAGGCCGTCGGCGAAGGCTGGCCCGAGAACCTCCCGCGTCATGCTCGGGCTTGACCCGGGCATCTCGCGCTCGATGAGGCGAAAGAGCCGCCATGTCATGAGATTCTCGGGTCAAGCCCGAGAATGACGGCGGCGCTCGGCGATGCTCAAACGCCGAGCCGGCTCTTCTCGCTGGCGAGGTAGACCTTGAGTTCGTCCATCGAGGCGAAGCTGTATTCACCGTCGGGCGTGCGCGCGCGGATCGAACCGTCGGCATAGATGGTGAAGTGGGCTTCGCCGACCTGATAGGCGCCGACGACCCCCTCTTCGGAGGCGGCAGGTTCGGGCGCTGCCGGCTCGGACGGGACAGCGGGAGAGCTTTCGCCCGCAGGCACCTCTTCATCGGCCGGCTTCGATAGCGCTTCCGCGACCTCTTCGGAGGGCATAGGCGCTTCCGGAGCCGCATCCATCCCGACGGGCTCGGGAGAAAGCTTCGCCGGCTGCTCGGCTTCATTCGCAGGCGACACACCGAAACCATGGGGCCCGGTACGCGGCGGCCAGACCGGTGCGACCGGCATGGGCTTTTGAGTCTCTTCAACCTCGGCCGAAGGCTGCTCAGTGTCGAAACGGGGCTCCTGGCGCTTGGCGCCGGGCTTCATCCAGGTTTCGGCTTCCGCGAAGTGATCGTCCAGCGCGAAGGACGGCTCGACACACCCGGCCGGCCGGCGCAGGTCGCCGAGTTCGGTGGTCAGGCTTTCCCGCAGCATCGCGAACTCGTCACGCGCGGTGTCTTCCTCATCGGCGGGAGTCTGATCCGTGACGGCGGCGACGGGATGTTCGGGCGGAAGCTCGTCGATCTCCGCCTTCTCGACCGCCGCCTCGGCCTGCTCGTCGCTGTGCGCCAGGGCCTCGTCCTCGCTCAGCGGCTGGATATGGGCCGCAACGATCTCAGCCGGCTCGTGGCTCTCATCCTCGACGGCGATCGGATGCTCCGCCTCGGTCGGCTCGATGTCCGCCGCAACCTTCGCGAACATGTCCGGCACGGAATCATCGCGCTCCGGCGCCGGCACCTCATCCTGCTCTTCCTCTTCCTCTTTCGGCGCGGCAGCAAGATGGTCGGCGACCAGCGTGCCGAACAGGTCCCGCTCCACCGCTCCGGTGGTCGATGGGCTGGCCTCCGACGTCTCCGCGACGACGGCGGCCGCGGCGGCCGCAGCACCCGCACCCAGCACGGCGGGCACGATCGGAGACGAGGCGGGCGGCGCATTCGCCGGCGCCATGGGCAAGACGACCGGAAAAGCGGCTTCCGCAGGAGCCGCAACGGAGACGCGGGCCTCGGCGGCTTCCGCCAGCTCCGTCCTGATCGCCTTGAGCTGTTTCAGGACCCAGGCCAGCGCCAGCAGGATGAGGCCTGCCGTCATGGCGATCGAGCCGATGATGACCTGGGTGAAGCCCCGCTCCAGCACCAGATAGGGCCAGCCATCATAGACGGCATAGGCACCGCCGCCGAAGAGCCCGAGGCCGAGGAGAGTAAAAATCGCGATCAATTCGGCTTCCTTGACGCTGGGCCTGCCCGGCTCGTGGACGGGCGGGAACATGCCAATATCTAACGTATTGAATAAGAGAGAGTTTCCAATCGACCTGGCTTAAGGAGAGGAATCTGGCCCCATTGTGGCCGCCTGTCGAGAGGACATGGGTTTTTCGCAGGTTTGGCGGTTGTCGAGCCGCGCGCGGCGGCTTAACTAACGCGTGGAGCGGCAGGGTTGTCATGGCCCGGCCTCCGAATGGCAAGCCATTCTGATTCAAGCGATTTCACAGCCCAAGGAGAGGCCCAATGACCTTTACCCTTCCCGATCTCCCCTATGCTCATGACGCACTTCAGCCCTTCATGTCGAAGGAGACGCTGGAGTACCACCACGACAAGCACCACCTCGCCTATGTCAACAACGGCAACAACGCGATCAAGGGTACGGAATTCGAGGGCAAGTCGCTCGAGGAGATCGTCAAGGGCTCCTACGGCAAGAATGCCGCGGTCTTCAACAATGCCGGCCAGCACTACAACCACCTCCATTTCTGGAAGTGGATGAAGCCGAATGGCGGCGGCAAGATCCCGGGCGCGCTGGAGAAGGCGATCGTCGACTCCTTCGGCTCGGTCGACAAGTTCAAGGAAGACTTCATCGCCGCCGGCGTCGGCCAGTTCGGCTCGGGCTGGGCCTGGCTCGAGGTCAAGGGCGGCAAGCTCGCCATCAGCAAGACCCCGAACGGCGAGAACCCGCTGGTCCATGGCGGCACGCCGATCCTCGGCGTCGACGTGTGGGAGCACTCCTACTACATCGATTACCGCAACCGGCGTCCCGACTATCTCAAGGCCTTCCTCGAAAGCCTGGTGAACTGGGAATACGTCGCCGAGCTCCATGGCGCAGCCGCCAAGGGCTGATCCCGGCGATCAGGAACCGGAAAAGCAAACGGGGCCTCGCGGCCCCGTTTTTGTTTGCCGCTCCGCGACCGCTTCAGGCGGCGACGTTGCGCAGGAACTGGTCCACGGTCGAATCGAGCCTCTGGGCCTGCGTCGCCACCTCGCCGGCCGCGCCGCGGACCTGCTCGGCCGAACGGCCGGTCTCCTCGACGCTGTCGGCAAGCACACTCAGGTCGCTCGATACGGACAGGGCCGAGGAGCTCGCCATGGCGACGCCGCTGGCGATCTCGCCGGTCGCGAGCGCCTGCTGCTCGATCGAGGCCGCGACCGAGTTGGCGAAGGTTTCGATGGCGTTCATCCGCTCGGCGATGTTCTGGATCGCGCCGACGACCTGCCCTGTCGCTCCCTGAATCGCGGCGACCTGGGAGACGATGCGGTCGGTTGCATCGGCGGTCTGGGCCGCGAGCGACTTGACCTCGGAGGCCACCACCGCGAAGCCGCGCCCGGCCTCGCCGGCCCGCGCCGCCTCGATGGTCGCATTGAGCGCGAGCAGGTTGGTCTGCGCGGCGATGTCGCGAATGAGATTGACCACTTCGCCAATGGCGCGCGCCGTCTCGTCCAGCGCCTCGACCGAGCCGGCGGTGTTGCGCGAGGCCGAGGCCGCCTCGACGATCTCGGTGCGGACGCGCCGGACCTGGAACTCGACCTCGCGGATCGCGGCGCCCATTTCCTCGGCCGCCTGCGCCGCGCTCTCGACGTTTCCGGAGGCACCATGCGCGTTGTCGGCAGCGCGCGCGGCGCGCTCTGAGGATTCGGCGGCAACGCGCGCCAGCCCGTCGGAGGCCTCCTGCATGCGATCGGCGTTGCTCTTGAAGGCTTCGAGCGCGAGGCCGACCTCGCTGCGGAACATCGCGATCGCACCGTCGACGTTCTGCTGCCGGGCCCTGCGCTCGGTCTCGGAGAGAGTCTGCTTCTCTTCCAGCGCCGCGCGCTCAGCCAGCCTGATCTTCAGCACGCCGAGGGCGCGCGCGATCGCGCCGATCTCGTCGCCACGATCCTGAGCGTCGATCGGCGTGTCGAGATCGCCGTCCGAGATGCTGACGATGGCATTGGTCATGCCACGCAGCGGGCGCATCGTGCGCGACAGCGAGAACCAGAGCAGCGGCCCGAGCACGAYCAGGACGGCGAGCCCCAGGCCGATGATGACAAACTGCTCCCAGGTCGCGCGTGCAACCAGCCTGGTCTTGTCGAAGCGCACCGCGACATAGCCGATCTGCCTGTCGACCACGCGCACGGGCTGGATCTTGGTGACGCTGACATCGTCCTCGATCTCGACCGAAGGAACCGACAGAAGCTTGCGCCAGGGCTCCTCTCCGACCGCGCTCGTCAGCCAGCGGGGCGTCAGGGACAGGCGCGCCTCCTCGGTCCGTCCGGCGGAAGCGAGCGAGACCAGATCGTCGGCGACGATGGCGGCATCGAAATCAGGGTCGCGCCGCAGCGATTCGAGGATGTAGCCCAGGGTGAGGTTGTCGCGCGACAGGATCAGCGACGGCGCCGCATTGGCGACCATCAGCGTCAGCGCGGTCGCCTTCTGGTCGAGATCGGAGCGGGTGCGGCTGTCATTGTAGCGCGCCACAGCCATGACCACGAAGATGATCGCCACGGCCACGATGACCACGGCCGCGAGCGCGATCTGCCGGCTCAGCGAGCCGAAGCCCTTCATCCCACCCTGCGCCTGCGTTTCCTCAGCCGCCTCGGCCGCCCGCGTCAACCCCGTCATCGAGCGACTGCCCTTTAAAACCCGGCGCGATCCATCGACGGACGGCGCCCCCATCCACCGCGAGGACACTGACCTAAGCCGGTAAACAAATCGCTTGCGGCGGCGGCCGGAAGCCGGCCCTAGAGCATCGACTTTTCCCGAAAACCGCGGTCCAGTTTTCGGGCCGATGCTCTAAGCCGCAAGCTCCCGGAAACGCCGCATGGGCATGTCCGCCGGCGGCCGGAAGGCGGCGAGCGCCGCATGCTCGACCGGCCGCGGCGCCACGACGGGGTCGAGCCGCGCCAACTCGTCATCGACGAAGCCGGGATGGCACATCACCAGATGCGCAGGGCCCGGCGCGATCAGGAAGCGGCGCAGATCGGCCGCGAAATCGCGCGCCGGATCGAAAGGCGCGACGCCCGAGAAGCCGCGATTGACGCGTAGCTCCCTGCGCAGCGCGGCCGCGCGGAAGCCACTCGCGAGCCCGGCGATCACCAGCGCCTTGCCCACCGCGACGCCACGCTCGCGAATCGCCGATATCGTGTCGGCCGGATCGCGCACATAGACCGACCCGGCCGGATAGCGCCGCGCCAGCGCATCGAGCACCGCGCGCCGCACGCCGGGCAGGACATGGACATGCTGATGCCCGTCGACGAAATCGGGCGGGCGCCCCATCGCATCCTCGAAGGCATCGAGCTGGCGCCCGAACTCGGCCGCGATCTCGCGCCGGACGGCCGGCGAGATCGCCGCGGCCCGCGCCACGACGCCCAGCGCCTGGAATTCTCCACCCGGCGCCAGCCGCGGCATCGTGCCGAGCGGGGCGGCGCAGGTCAGGTTGACATGCAGGCCGAGATCGGCGGCTTCCGCAAAAGCGCCGAGTTCCGGCGCCAATCTGCGCCAGTGTGGCCGGTTGGTCATCGCTCCGGTGGCGGAGAGCCTGCCACGGCCGAGGAGCTCCAGGATCGAACGGCTGACGCCTTCGGTCATGGCGAAATCATCGGCGCAAAGAACAAAGCCGTTCGCCATCGCTCCTGGTGTTCCTCCTTCGGCCACAAGGCGCCGTCGGATGCGGGCTTGTYGGCCGGCAAGCTTTACGGTTCTGTGCGTCGCGCGTCACCCCGTCGACAGACGCGTCATGAAAGGTCGTTCGTGTCGGACATCGCGTCCCCGCCGCTTCAGCGCACGCCCCGGGTCTCCCGCTGGCCGGAGCTTTCCATCGTCGTGCCCGTCCACAACGAGGCCGACAATCTGCGCCCGCTCGTCGAGCGGCTGCGGGCCGTGCTGACGGAGGCGGTCGCCTCCTGGGAGATCGTCTTCGTCGACGACGGCAGCCAGGACGCGACATTGGCGACCATCCGCGAGCTCTACGCCACCGATCCGCKGATCAACGCCGTCTCCTTCAGCCGCAATTTCGGCAAGGAGATCGCCATCGCCGCCGGGCTCGACCATGCCTATGGCGATGCGGTCGTCATCATGGATGCCGATCTGCAGCACCCGCCCGAGGTCATTCCCGCCTTTCTGGAGAAGTGGCGCGAGGGCTATCTCAACGTCTACGGCCAGCGCGTCGACCGCGAGAGCGAGACCCGGCTGAAGCGCAATTTCGCCAAGGCCTTCTACCGCATCTTCTCGCAGTTCGGCGAAACCGACCTGCCGGAAGGCGCCGGCGATTTCCGCCTGCTCGACCGCAAGGCGGTCGATGCGCTGCGAGCTCTGCCGGAACGGGCGCGCTTCTCCAAGGGGCTCTATGCCTGGGTCGGCTTCCGTTCCGTCGGCGTGCCTTTCCAGGTCGCCGAGCGCGAGCATGGGCAGTCGAAGTTCCGCTATCGCAAGCTGTTCTCCTTCGCCTTCGACGGGCTCTCCTCCTTCTCGACCGTGCCGCTCAAGATCGCGACCTGGTCGGGCGCCATCATCGCCTGCATCGCGACGCTGTCGGCGCTCTATTTCATGCTGCGCACGCTGATCTACGGCACGGACCTGCCCGGCTTCCCGTCGCTGATCGTCTCGATCATGTTCTTCTCGGGCATCCAGCTCGTCTCGCTCGGCATGATCGGCGAATATGTCGGCCGCATCTTCGCCGAGGTGAAGCGCCGGCCGCTCTACCTCATCGGCGAGCGTGTCGGCTTCGAGGCGCGCACCGTCGACCACCCGCGCGGCGACGCCCTGCCGCCGCTGATCCGCTAGGATTTTCATGCTCCGGAACATCCTGTCGGTCGGCGGCTATACGCTGATCTCGCGCCTGACCGGCTTCGCGCGCGACATCATGCTCGCGGCCGTGCTCGGTGCCGGCGCCACCATGGACGCCTTCTCGGTGGCGCTGCGCCTGCCGAATCATTTCCGCGCCATCTTCGGCGAGGGCGCCTTCAACCAGGCCTATGTGCCGGCCTATGCCCATGTCGCGGAGAAGCAGGGGCAGCAGGCTGCGAATCTCTTCGCCGACCGGCTCTTCACCGTGCTGTTCCTGATCCAGGTCGTGCTGCTGGCGCTGGCCCTGCCATTGATGCCCTGGCTGGTGACGCTGCTGGCGCCCGGCTTCAAGGAAGACCCGGCCACCTTCGCGCTCGCCGTCGCGCTGACGCGGATCACCTTCCCTTATCTGCTCTTCGTGACCATGGTCACCTTCCTCGGCGCGACGCTGAACGCGGTCGACCGTTTCTCGGCCTTCGCCGCTGCGCCGATCCTGCTCAATATCGGCGTGATGGCGGCGCTCGCCGTGCCCTTCCTGTTTCCGGGCGCGGCCTATGCCGCCGCCTGGGGCGTCGCTATCTCCGGGCTGGCGCAATGGGTGCTGCTCTATGTGGCGGCCAAGCGCGCGGGCGTCTCCAGCAAGCTGGTCAGGCCGCATATGGATCTCGGCGTCCGGCGCTTTCTGAAGGCCTTCGGGCCGGCGGTGATCGGCTCGGCCGGCGTGCAGATCGCGATCTTCGCCGACACGATCATCGCCTCCTTGCTGCCGCGCGGCGCCTATTCGGCCCTTTACTATGCCGAGCGGCTCTACCAGCTCCCGCTCGGGCTGATCGCCATCGCGGTCGGCACGGTCGCATTGTCGGCGATGAGCCGACAGGTCGCGCGCGGGGACGAGGCCGGCGCCAACCGCTCGCAGAACCGCGCCGTCGCGATCTCGCTCCTCGCCAGCGCTCCTTTCGTCGCCGCCTTCATCGCGATTCCGGACCTGATCGTGGCGGGGCTGTTCCAGCGCGGCGCCTTCGATGCCGAAGCGAGCCGGGCGGCCGGAACCGTGCTCTTCGCCTATTCCCTCGGCCTGCCGGCGATCGTGATGATCCGCACGCAGGTCTCGGCCTTCCAGGCGCGCGGCGACACCAGGACGCCGATGCTGGTCGCGCTCGCGGCCATCGCCTGCAATCTCACGCTCAAGCTGTTCCTGTGGCGCGACTGGGGCGCTCCGGGCCTCGCCCTCGCCACCGCCGYCGGCGCTTGGGTCAATCTGCTGACGCTGTTCGTGCTGGCGCGGCGGCGCGGCTGGACTGAGCCGGACCGGCGCTTGCCGGGCTTTGTCGCGATCGTCGGCATGGCCACCGTCGCCGCCGGCCTTCTGGCCTGGTGGTTCGCCTCTCCGGCCCAGGCATGGACAGCGTCCCTGCCACAGCCGCTGCTGATGGCGGTGCTGCTGCTGTCCACAGCCGCGGGCCTGCTCTATGTCGCCATCGCCGGCATCGGGCTGAAGATGACGGGGCTGCTCAGGCTGCTRCGCTGAATTCTCAGCCGAGGAAGCGCCCTGCCCCGCCGAGCAGTGCAGCGGCCTCCTCGACCATCCGCTCGACGATCTCGCCGGCTGACGGCACATCGGCGATCAGCCCCGCCGCCTCGCCGAAGATCACGGCGGCCTTGTCGGGGTCGCCGGCCATGAAGGCCTCGCGATAGGCCGTAGCCTCTGTCGCGATCGCGGCCTTCAGCTCGTGATCGCGCCCGGCCCATTGCGCGATGAAGGCATTGTCCGCGACGCGGATGTCGAAGGGCTTCGGCCAGTCGAGCTGGCGGGCGATGTCGGGCAATGAGGAGCGCACCGTCCCATCGCCGGTGGCCGCGACGGCGGCGGCATGGTGGCGCTCATGCACCAGCGCCTCGCGACTCGCCCAGAARCGSGTRCCGACSAGMACGCCGTCYGCMCCCAGCATCAGSGCMGCSGCGAGYCCRCGSCCATCGGCGATGCCGCCCGCGGCGAGAAGCAGCGTCTGCGGGCTCTCGCGGGCAATGAGATCGGCCGCTTCGGGCACGAAGGGCAAGGTTGCGCGGCGTGCGCCATGGCCGCCAGCCTCGGCGCCTTGGGCGACGATGATCGCGGCACCGGCCTCCAGACCCTGCCGGACATGCTCCAATGACTGGCACTGGCAGATCAGCGGCACGCCCGCCGCCGCGATCTCGGCGGCGAAGGGGCGCGGATCGCCGAAGGACAGCATCAGGACGGCAGGCTCATGCGCCAGCGCCTGCGTCAACAGCTCCGGCCGCTTCGCCATTGACCAGGTGATGAAGCCGCAGCCGGTCTGGGTGTTGCCGGCGGCGGCGAATTGCTGATCGAGCCACGTAGCATCGCCGTAGCCGCCGCCGATCAGGCCGAGGCCGCCCGCCCGCGTCACGGCGGCGGCAAGCGCCCCGCCGCCCGCCAGCGCCATCGGCGCCGACAGGATCGGGTGGGCGATGCCGAGCCGCTCGGTCAGCCGCGTGGCAAGGCGCGCCATTATTGCCTCAGGCGGCCTTCGCCTTGCTGTGCGCGAAGTCCATGTAGAGCTCGCGCGCCTTGCGGAAGAGCGGGCCGGGCTGGAGCACGCGGTCGTCGATGCGGATCACCGGCATGCATTTCGAGTAATTGCCGGAGATGAAGATCTCGTCGGCCGTCTCGAAATCCTCGTAGCGCAGGCTGCACTCCTCGACCGGCACGCCGTTCTCGCGCAGCAGCCTGATGACGCGCTGGCGGGTGATGCCGTTCAGGAAGGTGCCGTTCGGGACCGGCGTCTTCACCACGCCGTCCTTGGCGAGGAAGATGTTGGAGGTCGCCGTCTCCGCGACATGGCCGAGCATGTCGAGCACCAGCGCGTTGTCGAAGCCGGCGGCCTTGGCCGCCTTCAGGATGCGGGCATTGTTCGGGTAGAGGCAGCCGGCCTTGGAATCGGTCGGGGCAGTCTCGAAGGTCGGACGGCGATAGATGCCCTTGGTGACGGAGAAGCCATTCGTCGGCTGCGGCATCGCCGCCTCGAACAGGCAGAGCGCGAACTGGGTCGAATCCGGATCGGGCATGATGGTCGAGGGGCCATCGGCCTCGGCCCAGTACATCGGCTTGACGTAGAGCGCCGTGCCGGGAGCGAATTTCTTCGCGCCCTCATACATCTTCTCGACGATGAAATCCGGGGTCACGGTGGGCTCGAGGCCGAGCGCCACGGCGGAGCGGTTCACGCGCGCGGCGTGCAGGTCGATGTCGGGGGCGACGCCGTCGAAATAGCGGCCGCCGTCAAAGACGGAGGAGGACTGCCAGAGAGCATGGCTGCGCGGGCCGACGAGGCCGGGGTTGCCCTCATGCCAGGCTCCGTCGAACCAGGTCCAGGTCTGAGAATACCATGCCATGACGGCGCTCCGTTTCAGTCGTTTTTGCTAAGCCGCACCGTCCTCCCGCCGCCACGCGCCGTCAACAGCCAGCCGGACATGGCGCGATGACGGGATGTGATGGAAGCCATCGGGCGGGGTGATGGGTCAGGTCTTGGTTTGCCGCATTGTCTTCACGCGAACCGGTGTCCACTTCGCTCGAAAATGCTCTAGAAGCCGAAGAACCGCGCCGCCGAGATCATCGCCATGCCGGTGAGCAGCGCGACGAGTTCGCTGCGGGTCACGAACATCGCGCCGATGGCGGCGAGCAGCGCCACGGCCGCGGCGAGGCCGAGCCGCTCGATCAAAGGCAGCACGGTCGCGACCACGATCGAGCCGGGCAGCGCGGCAAGGCCGCGCCGGACATGCGGCGTCAGCGGCACGAAGCTCATCAGCACCACCCCTGCCAGCCGGCAGAGATAGGTCGCCACCGCCATGGCGCCGATGGCGATGAAGGCGCCCCAGGGGCCGGGATCAGACAGCGTCATCGCGGAACGCCCCCGTGACCGCGCCGGCGAGCGAGCCGGCGATGATGAAGGCGTAGCCGTCGACGAGCTTCGCCGTCAGCAAGGCGACGATACCGGCAACGACCCAGGGAACGGCCCCGCGCCGGCCGCGCCAGAGCGGCACGATCATCGCCGCGAAGAAGATCGGCATGACGAGGTCGATGCCGTAACGGCGCGGATCGGAGACCAGGGCGCCCAGCATGTGGCCGGGAACCGTGGCGAGAACCCAGACGACCCAGAGCCCGAGGCCCGCCCCGACCACGACGCCGAGATCACGCCCGCCCTCGGCCTGGTAGCGCGTGCCGATCAGCCAGTTCGCATCGGTGAAGAAGAACAGGTGGAAGGCGTTCAGCCCCTTGGGATAGCGCGCGAACCAGGGCTGCAGCGAGGCCCCCTGCAGGATCGAGCGGGCATTGACCGTGGCGGTGACCACGGCCAGCCCGACAATGGCGCCCCAGCTCCATTCCGGCCGCCACAGCTCCATCGCCACGAGCTGCGAGACGCCGCCATAGACCAGGGCGCTCATCAGCAGCGTCTCGACGAGGCTCATGCCCTTGGCCGAGGCGGCGGCGCCGAAGGCCACGGCGAAGACGACGATGCCCGGCAGCAGCACGGAAACCTTGCGCAGGCCGAGCAGCATGCCCTGTGCCGTGAAGGGAGCAACATTGCTCGCCAATGGCGGTTCGGTATCGTGTGACTGCATGGTCTTTCCAAAGGCCGAAGGCGCCGTCGGGTCAACGCATGCCGGCTGCACCTGCGCATGTGCCCCATGCAAGGCGGAGGCCGATGGGGCAGGACGCGGTCCAGATATCGGCCCGCGCGCGTGGTGACGGGATAAGCCGCATGCCATAGTCCGGCCCATGCACTGGCTCCGTTCGATCGAGGCAACCGCGCCCACCTACCCGGCCGTCTGGCTGGTGGCGACGCCGCAGCGGCCGCGCAACCTGACGGAGCGCTCGGTACTGCGACGCGAGACGGCACGGGCCATCCTGGCGCGGCAGCTCGGCCGCCCGGCGGCCGAAATCGCCATCGCTCATGATTCCGCCGGCCGGCCGCTGCTGCCGACGGCGCTGGAGACGGAGCTGCAGATCTCGCTTGCGACACGGGCGGGCGTCATCGCCATCGCGCTCGCGCAGGCACCCGTCGGGGTTGATGTGGAACGGGTCGATCCGGCCGGCGTCATTCCGCGCGAAGCCCTGCACCGCGATGAATGGCGGATGCTGGAGGAGAGCGAACCTTCGCTGCGCGCCCTCGCCTTCGCCCGGCTCTGGGCGGCGAAAGAGGCCTATGTGAAGGCGCTCGGAACCGGATTCGTCCGACCGCCCGAAAGCTTCGCGATCTTACTCATCTCGCCCGAACGATTCCGTGTCCACGATCCGTTGCGGGGCATGGCGGACGGCGCGCTCGTCACCATCGAAAACGGCGGCCAGGAGATCCTGGCCGCCGCGGCGATCGTTCTGGATGGCGCCTGAAGCTCAGCCCGGCTGGTCGGCAGGCTTGCGCTTGAGAAGGTAGCCGACGGCGCAGACGAAGGCTGCGCCGACGACCGCCGCTCCGTAGAAGACCGTCTTGTTCGTCGCCAACCCGACCGGATGTGTGTCGGACACCGGAACGGTCTGGACCCAGCTCGGAATGGCGGTCTGGAGCCATTGCAGCACGGCGATGTCGCTGACCAGCATCTCGCCGGCGATCCAGCCGAGCAGGCCGGCGCCGAACCAGACCAGGATCGGGAAGCGTTCGAGGACCTTCGACAGGACGTTCGCGCCGAAGATGATCAGCGGAATGGTCAGCAGCAGGCCGAAGATGAAGAGCTCGAAGTGGCCGCGCGCCGCCGCCGCGATGGCGAGCACGTTGTCGAGGCTCATCACCGCATCGGCGATGGCGATGGTGCGCACCGCCTTCCAGAGATTGTCGCTGGCCGCGATGTCGCTGTGCGCCTCTTCCTCGCCCTTGGCGAGCTTGATCGCGATCCAGAACAGCAGCAACCCGCCGACGACCTTCAGGAAGGGGATGTTGAGCAGATAGGACACCACCACCGCGAAGAGGATGCGCAGGCCCACGGCGGCACCGGCGCCGAGCAGGATGCCCAGCTTGCGCTGCTTCTCCGGCAGCGAGCGCACCGCCATCGCAATGACGATGGCGTTGTCGCCGGAGAGCAGGAGGTCGATCCAGATGATCTGGAGCAGCGACACCCAGAAGGTCGAAGATGAGAAATCCATGTGTCGGTCAGTCCTTCAAGCCGTTCCAGCAGAAGCGCGCAGCGGCACAGCAGCCGGAATTGCATCAAAACAAAGGGTTAGTGGGCCGGGTCCGGCCGGCGCGATTTGATGAGATAGCCCAGTCCGAGCACGAGCAGCGCGCCGAGGATGGCGACGGGGTATTCAAGCTGGTGCAGCAGTTCCGCGCCGAAGCGGGTCACCAGCCAGGGGTCGCTGTCGAGCATCTCGCCCGCCACCCAGCCGAGCAGGCCCGCGCCGGCCCAGACCAGGATCGGGAAACGGGTCAAGAGATTGGTGATCAGCGAGGCGCCGACCACGATCAGCGGGATCGAGATGACGAGGCCGACGATCAGCAGCGGCATGGAATCGCGCGCCACGCCGGCAATAGCGAGGACATTGTCGAGGCTCATGACGATGTCGGCGATCGCGACCGTCTGCACGGCTTTCCAGAGCTTGCTGCTGGCGGCGATGGAATCCTCGTCCTGCCCCTCATCCTCGACGAGAAGCTTCACCGCGATCCAGATCAGCAAACCGGCGCCGACGATGCGCAGGAAGGGCATGCTCAGCAGGGACGCGATGACCACCGTGAAGGCGATCCGCAGCACCACGGCCACCGCCGCGCCGAGCGCGATGCCCTTGGTGCGCTGCTCCTGCGCGAGCGCCCGGCAGGCCAGCGCGATCACGACGGCATTGTCACCCGAGAGGATGACATTGAGCAGGATGATCTCGAAGAGCTTGCCCCAGAGCAGGGGATCGCCCAGCGAAAACGACGTCAGATCCATGGTCGCGCGACTTTCTTCGTCTGCCCCGGCCGCTTCCGGCTTCGTTTGCCCCAATCGGCGCGGCCAGGGCCGCGCCGACCTTTTCCTCGCTCAGCCGAGCGCCWGCTCGACCGCCTTGCCGGCAGCTTCGGTACCGAGCGAGCCGCCGAGATCACGTGTCCGCGTCCGCGCGTCGCCGAGCGCCCGCTCGATCGCCGCCTCGATACCCTTGGCCGCCTCATGCTCGCCGAGATGATCGAGCATCATCGCACCTGACCAGATCATCCCGACCGGGTTGGCGATGCCTTGCCCCGCAATGTCCGGCGCCGAGCCGTGGACCGGCTCGAACAGCGAAGGGTGATCGCCGGTCGGGTTGATGTTGCCCGACGGCGCGATGCCGATGGTGCCGGTGCAGGCCGGGCCGAGATCGGAAAGGATGTCGCCGAAGAGGTTGGAGGCGACGACCACGTCGAAGCGGTCCGGGTTCAGCACGAAATGCGCGGTCAGGATGTCGATATGGTACTGGTCGACGGCGACGCCCGGATAGTTCTTGGCCATCTCCTTCACCCGCTCGTCCCAGTAGGGCATGGTGATCGAGATGCCGTTGGACTTGGTGGCCGAGGTCAGCTTCTTGCGCGGGCGGCGCTGGGCGAGCTCGAAAGCGTATTTCAGCACGCGGTCGACGCCGACACGGCTCATCACCGTCTCCTGGATGACGATCTCGCGCTCGGTGCCGGCATACATGCGCCCGCCGACCGAGGAATACTCGCCCTCAGTGTTCTCGCGCACGACGAAGAAGTCGATGTCGCCGGGCTTGCGGCCCACGAGCGGGCCCGGAACGCCCGGCATTAGCCGCACGGGGCGTAGATTGACATACTGGTCGAACTCGCGCCGGAACAGCAGCAGCGAGCCCCAGAGCGAGACATGATCCGGCACCTGTTGGGGCATGCCGACGGCGCCGAAATAGATCGCGTCGTGGCCGCCGATCCTGTCCTTCCAGTCGTCCGGCAGCATCTTGCCGTGCTTGGCGTAGTAGTCGCAGGAGGAGAAATCGAACTCGTCGAGGCGCAGCTCGAAGCCAAACTTCTTCGATGCGGCTTCCAGCACGCGCAGCCCTTCGGGCATGACCTCCTTGCCGATGCCGTCGCCGGGGATGACGGCGATACGGTAGACGCGATTGGTCCCAGTCATGATGCTGCTCCGAAGAAAGCGCTGAACTCCGCGGCGACGAGATCGGGGACCTCCTCCGCGAGATAGTGGCCGCCCGGCAGGGCATGGCCGCGCACATCCTGCGCACGCTCGCGCCACAAGGCGAGAGGGTCGAAGCATTTGCCGATGATGCCGTTGGCGCCCCAGAGCGCGAGCAGCGGCTGGGTCAGCTTGCGGTCCCCATCCTCGTCGTCATGGCGGATGTCGATGGTCGCGGCGGCGCGATAATCCTCGCAGGAGCCATGGATCGTCGCGGGATCGGCGAAGCAACGCAGGTAATGGGCGAGCGCCTCCGGCGCGAATGGCGTCATCCCGGCCGAGCCGGAACCGCATTTCTTGCGCCAATAGGCTTCCGGATCCGCGCCGATCATCCGTTCCGGGAAGGGTGCGGGCTGGATCAGGAAGAACCAGTGCCAATAGGCACGGGCGAAGGCGTCGGTGGTATTGGCATACATCTCSCGCGTSGGSGCGATGTCGAGCGTGGCGAGGCGGATGACGCGCTCGGCATGGTCGAGCGCCAGGCGATGGGTGACGCGGGCGCCGCGATCATGCGCGCCGACGAAGAAGCGCTCGTGACCCAGCGCCGTCATCACCTCGGCCATATCCTGCGCCATGGCGCGCTTGGAATAGGGCGCGTGCCCGGCGTCGGTCGGCGGCTTCTCGCTGTCGCCATAGCCACGCAGGTCGGCGCAGACGAGGGTGAAGTTGCCCCTCAACCGTTCGACCACCTTGTGCCAGAGCGCATGGGTCTGCGGGTAGCCATGCAGCAGCAGGAGTGGCGGCCCCTCGCCGCCGGTGCGCACACGGATGCGCGCGCCCGATGTCGCGACGTCGAGCAGGCGGAAGCCGGGGAACAGATTGTCCGTGACGGGGCGTTCGGTCAGAGTCATCAGTCAGCGAAATTGCAACAATCCGGTGCCGATACTCCGAATGCGCTGGGTTTTCTGCCGCTGATTATTACATAATCATGGTCAATGGTCAGAGACTGTTGGCCCCGACGTCATTCTCGGGCGCCGCGGAGCGGGGACCCGAGAATCTCCTGCCGAAGAGAGCAGGTGGCCTCATCCTGCGCGAGATGCTCGGGTCAAGCCCGAGCATGACGTGCGTTGGATGGCGGGCATCAGCCCCTGAGCGTCGCCCCGTAGCGCTTGGCCATCTCGGCGACGATCTTGCTGCCGACGGCCTCGATTTCCGCCTCGGTCAGAGTCTTCTCGAGCGGCTGGAGCGTCACCGCCAGCGCGACCGACTTCTTGCCGGCCTCGACGCCCTGCCCCTCATAGAGATCGAAGACGCCGACATTGGCGATCAGCGCGCGGTCGGCGCCCTGCGCCGTCTTCATCATGTCGCCGGCCGCCACCGCCTTGTCGACGATGAAGGCGAAATCGCGCGTCACCGGCTGGAAGTCCGAGAGCGCGAGCTTCGGCTTGACCTTGGTCGGCTTGTATTTCGGCAGCGGCAGCGCATCGAGATGGATCTCGAAGGCGACGAGCGGTCCCTTGGCGTCGAGCGCCTTGAGTATCTTCGGATGCACCTCGCCGAAGGCGCCGATGACGCCCTTCGGGCCAAACTGGAGGGTCGCCGAACGGCCGGGATGGGCCCAGGCGGGACCGCCCGCGACGATCTGCAAGCCGCCGGTCGGCACGCCGAGAGCGGAGAGCAGGCCGAGCGCATCGGCCTTGGCGTCGAAAGCGTCGACGGCCTTGGCGCCGCCGTCCCAGTGGCGGCCGACACCGTCAAGCTTGGCCGTCCCGCGGCGCAGGCCGGCGGCGGCGATGAGCTGGCCTTCCGGTTCGTCGCTGAGGAAGATCTGGCCGACCTCGAACAGAGCGACATCCGGGAAGCCGCGATCGGCATTGTTCTGCGCGGCGCGGATCAGACCCGGCAGCAGCGAGGGGCGCATGTCGGAGAGATCGGCCGCGATCGGGTTGGCGAGCGCGAGCTTGCGCGAGCCGCCGCCGAAGAGCTTCGCCTGATCATGCGAGATGAAGGACCAGGTCACGGCCTCGACGAGGCCGCGCGCGGCCAGCGTGCGCTTGGCGGTGCGGGTGCGCTTCTGCAGCACGGTCAGGACGGGCTTGACGACCTCGCCCTTGATGCGCGGCAGCGGCGTCGAGATGACGCGGTCGAGCCCGGCGATGCGCACGATCTCCTCGACGAGATCGGCCTTGCCGCCGACATCGGCGCGCCAGGAGGGGGCTGCGACCTTGACCCGCTCGCCCGCGCCCGAGACGTGGAAGCCGAGCGAGGTGAGCGCCAGCTTCATCTCGACCTGCGGCAATTCGAGCCCGGTCAGGCGCTTCACCTCCGACCAGGGGAAATCGATCGCGGCCGGGCTTTCCGGCAGTTCGCCGACGAATTCCATCTCGGAGGCCGCGCCACCGCAGAGCTCGATCACCAGCGCCGTCGCGAGGTCGAGGCCGGGCCGGGTGAAGTCGGGATCGACGCCGCGCTCGAAGCGATAGCGCGCATCCGAATTGATGCCGAGCGCGCGACCGGAGCGGGCGATGTTGAGCGGATCCCAGAGCGCGCTTTCGATCAGCACGTCGGTGGTCGCCTCGCTGCTGCCCGAGGCCTCGCCGCCCATGATGCCGGCGAGCGATTCGACGCCGTGCTCATCGGCGATGACGACCTGCTCTTCGGTGAGCGTATAGGTCTTGCCGTCGAGAGCGAGGATGGTCTCGCCTGCCTTGGCGCGGCGGACGGTGAGGTTGCCCCTGACCTTGGCCGCGTCGAAGACATGCAGCGGCCGGTTGCGGTCGAGCGTCATGAAATTGGTGATGTCGACCAGCGCGTTGATGGGCCTGAGGCCCACGGCGCGCAGACGCGCCTGCAGCCAGTCCGGCGAGGGGCCGTTCTTCACCCCCCGCACGAGGCGTAGCGCGAAGGCCGGGCAGAGCTTTTTGTCTTCCTCGGCGAAATCGAGCGTGACCTTGACCGGGCACGGGAAGGAGCCGCGCACCGGCGGGATGGCTTGCGTCTTCAGCTTGCCGAGGCCGGCGGCGGCGAGGTCGCGGGCGATGCCGGCGACACCCAGCGCATCCGCCCGGTTCGGCGTCACCGCGATCTCGATGACGGCGTCGTCGAGCCCGGCATAGACGGCATAGGGCTGGCCGACCGGCGCATCGGCCGGTAGTTCGATGATGCCGTCATGGTCCTCGGAGAGTTCCAGCTCGGCTTCCGAAACCAGCATGCCGTTCGACTCGACGCCGCGGATGACGCCCTTGCCGAGCGTGATCTTCTTGCCCGGAATGTAGCTGCCCGGCGGCGAGAACACGCCCTTCATGCCGGTGCGGGCGTTCGGCGCTCCGCAGACGACCTGCACGGGCTCGCCSGTGCCGGTGTCGACCAKGCAGACGCGCARGCGGTCGGCATTCGGGTGCTGCTTCGCCTCGATGACATAGGCGATGGTGAAGGCCGAGAGCGCGGCGGCGCGATCCTCGATCGCCTCGACCTCCAGGCCGATGCGGGTCAGGGCATCGGTGATCTCCGCAACGGAGGCGTCGGTGTCGAGATGCTCTTTGAGCCAGGAGATCGTGAACTTCATCGTCTTATCGGATCAGCTTTGCCGGATCAGTCGGAAATCTTCGCGCGCGCCGCCGAGAGCGCCGGCGCGGTGTCGTTGAGCTCGTTGGTGCCGTCGGTGCGGATCTTCATGGCGTTGCCACGCCAGCTCACCTCGCCGCCGACGAAGGCATAGGCCCAGATGCCGGGAAAGGCGATGTCGCGCACCAGCATGGCGAAGGGCGAGCGCCAGTTCAGGAACCAGCCGACACCGGCCGACAGAACGATATCGCCGAGATACCAGAGTACCAGCACGGCGAGCGGCCCGAGCCAGACCGGCAGACCGTAGCCGAGGCAGGCGAAGGCAGCCAGCAGGACCGGCAGCAGCGGAGCCGAGAGAATCTCGATCGCGAAGAAGGGCAGGAAAGTGACGCGTCGCAGGCGGGCCCAGCGGAACTGGCGCTGCACCGCATCGGCGATGCGGCGCGGGCCCAGCGGCTGCTCGAAGGGCTGGCCGACGAGATGAACATGCTTGCCGGCGCTGCGCACGAGCTTGGTGGCGGCGGCATCCTCCGCGATCTCGGCGCCCAGCGCGGCGATGCCGCCGCGCGCGTCGAGGAAGGGCTTGTTCCAGAGCATCGACTTGCCCTGCGCGAAGCCCAGCCCCAGCGCCTCGCCGACATATTGCCAGCGCGCCTGGAAGGCGTTGAGGAAGGCGCATTCGACCTCGGCCCCGAAGCTCTGCGGCCGTGAACCCGCCGGCGTCGAGCAGACGAGGCCGGTTTCGGGGCGCCAGGCGGCCAGCATGCGCTGGATGTAGTCCTTCGGCATCAGCACGTTGGAATCGGCGAGGATGACCCATTCGGTCATCGCCGCCTCCCAGCCGCGCACGCAGTTGTTGAGCTTGGGATTGGCGCTGACGACGACGTCGCCGACGATCAGCCTGACCTTGTCGGCGCCGTAGCGTGCGATCATCTCCTCGATCAGCGGAACGATCGGGTCGTCGCCATCGGCGACGCAGAAGATGGTGCTGTAGCTGGGGTAGTCGAGCTCGAGCCCGGAGACGGCCGTCTCGCGGCTGAAGGCCTCGATGCCGCGTACCGGCCTGACGATGGTGACCGGCGGYAGGTCCGCGAGCACGGCCGAGCGCTGCAGAGGCCGGCGCAGCCGCCAGAGCGCGATGGCCTGGCCCGCCAGGTTCACCGCGACCAGCAGCACGGCCAGTCCAGCCGCCCAGCCCGCAGCCGTCATCGCGCCCTCCCCTGCCCGGCCCGCATCGTCATGAGGAGAGGCCGCCCGTCAGCGTCGGCAGGTCGAGCGGGCGGAAGCCGTAATGCGCGAGCCAGCGCACATCCGCCTCGAAGAAGGGGCGCAGATCGGGCATGCCGTATTTCAGCATGGCGATGCGGTCGATGCCCATGCCCCAGGCGAAGCCTTGATAGATGTCCGGATCGAGCCCGCAATTCTTCAGCACGTTCGGATGGACCATGCCGCAGCCGAGGATCTCCAGCCAGTCGTCGCCCTCGCCGAAGCGGATCTCGCCGCCCTTGCGCGAGCACTGGATGTCGACCTCCATCGAAGGCTCGGTGAAGGGGAAGAAGGACGGGCGGAAGCGCATCTTGACATCGTCGATCTCGAAGAACGCCTTGCAGAACTCCTCGAGCACCCATTTCAGGTGGCCGAGATTGGCCTTCTTGTCGATGACGAGCCCCTCGACCTGATGGAACATCGGGGTGTGGGTCTGGTCGGAATCGTTGCGATAGGTGCGGCCCGGGCAGATCACGCGGATCGGCGGCTCCTGCGCCAGCATGGTGCGCACCTGCACCGGCGAGGTATGGGTGCGCAAAAGCTTGCGCTCGCCATTCGCATCCGGCGCGAAGAAGAAGGTGTCGTGCATCTCCCGGGCGGGATGGCCGACCGGGAAGTTCAGCTTGGTGAAGTTGAGATCGTCGGTCTCGACATCCGGCCCCTCGGCGATGGCGAAACCCATATCGCCGAAGATCGCGGTGATCTCGTCGATGACCTGGCTGATCGGATGAATGCGGCCGCGCGCCTCCGGGCCGTCCTGCACCGGCAGCGAGACGTCGACCCGCTCTGAGCTGAGCCGCGCATCGAGCGCCGCCTCGCCGAGTGCTTCCTTGCGCGTCGCGATCGCGCCCTGGACACGATCGCGCAGGCCGTTGATCAGCGGGCCCTTCTCCTTGCGCTCCTCCGGCGTCATCGCGCCCAGCGTCTTGAGCAGCGCCGAGATCGAGCCCGACTTGCCGAGCGCCGCGATACGCAGCTCCTCGATGGCTGCCTCGTCGGCGGCAGAATCGATCGCGCCGAGGAGGTCGCGTTCCAGAGTGGCGATATCGGTCATGAACGGGTCGCAACGTGTTGAAGGCGTGGGGACGGCGCGTTCTTAGATTATCGAGCCAGAAAGTGAAACGCTTTTCGGGATAGCGGATGACGGAGAAATGAAACGCCAAACAGTGATTATCTTCGCGATTCGCGAAACATTCCCGTACCGGATTTCTCGGGTAAGCGGTTTCGCTTCCCGGTCAGAAACATGCCGACCCAGGACAATGCCATGCCCGACAGCTCCGCCCAGAAGGAATCCCCCTCCTACCGACTCGCGGCCCTCGATCCCGATTTTCTCCTCGGCGATTCGATGCGCGGCGCCCGCTTCATGCTGGAATACCAGAAGGCGGAAGATCTGCTGCGGGCGCGCGGCATCGTCTCGACCATCGTCRTCTTCGGCTCGGCACGCGTGCGAGAGGGCAATCGCTGGTACGAGGCGGCGCGCGAGTTCGCCCGCATCGCCTCCGAGCGCGGCGGGGCGCTGGCGCCCAAGGATGCCGGCCGCAACCACGTCATCGCCACCGGCGGCGGCCCCGGCATCATGGAAGCGGCCAATCGCGGCGCGACCGAAGCCGGCGCCCTCTCGATCGGCTTCAACATCACCCTGCCGCATGAGCAGGAGCCCAACGCCTGGTCGACGCCGGATTTGACCTTCCGCTTCCACTATTTCGCGATGCGCAAGATGCATCTGGCGATGCGGGCCGCCGCGCTGGTGGTGTTTCCCGGCGGCTTCGGCACGCTCGACGAATTGTTCGAGATCATGACGCTGGTGCAGACGGGAAAGATGGGGCGGGTGCCGATCGTGCTGTTCGACTCGGCGTATTGGAAGGGGCTGCTCAACCTCGACACGATGGCGCAGGCCGGCTTCATCCGCCCGGAGGACCTGAAGCTGTTCGCTTATGCCGATACGCCGGAAGAGGCCTATCAGTGCATCGTCGACGGCGCGGGCGACGGTTGGACCTCGCCGGGGAATGGCAGCGCACAGACGTAACGGGAGCCGTCATGCTCGGGCTTGACCCGGGCATCTCTCGCCGGAGAGGCCGCTCCGATGCCGCGCCTCCTCCCATGGGAGATTCTCGGGCCTCATCGCCATCACCAAAGAAAAAGGCCGGCGTTTCCGCCGGCCTTCTCCAAATCAGATCGGTCCGAACCGCTCAGGCGGCCTGGGCCTGCGCGCCCAGCGCGCCCTTGACGGTCTCGACCACGGCGGTGAAGGAGGCCGCGTCGTCGATCGCCATGGCGGAAAGGGTCTTGCGGTCGAGCTCGATGCCGGCCTTGATCAGGCCGCCGATGAAGACCGAATAGGTCAGGCCGTGCTCACGCACCGCAGCGTTGAGACGCTGGATCCAGAGCGCGCGGAAGGAGCGCTTCTTGTTCTTGCGGTCGCGATAGGCGAACTGCATCGAGCGATCGACGGCCGCCTTGGCGGCGCGGATCGTGTTCTTGCGGCGGCCATAGAAGCCCTTGGCGGCCTTGAATGTCTTCTTGTGCTTGGCGTGGGACGTTACGCCCCGTTTCACGCGAGCCATGTCATGATCTCCGGACTATCAGGTGGCGTCAGCCGTTGGGGAGGAAGTACTTCTTCACGTTGGCCGCATCACCCTCGAACAGGGTGGTGGTGCCGCGGTGATTGCGGATCTGCTTGTTGGTCCGCTTGATCATCCCGTGACGCTTGCCGGCCTGGGCGTAGAGCACCTTGCCGGTACCGGTGATCTTGAACCGCTTTTTGGCGGCCGATTTGGTCTTCATCTTGGGCATTTCAGCTCCTATCGGTCATAAGGCCAGCGCGCCTTGCGGCGGCTTTGCCAATGTCTTGCTTTCAGGAAGCAAAGCACGATCGCCACGGCAGCCCTTATCAGCCGGGCGATCGAAGGCCGCGCGTATCGCAGAAAAGAAGCCGGCTGGCAAGCGAAAAGCCGGCTTCTGGGGAAAACCGCGGGCAAAGCCCCGCCGAAACAGCGCGTGACACACCCGGAGCGGCGCGCCGCGATTTGGCGGGAGAACCTTACGGAAATCGGCTTCACATTTCCGTCAAAAAAGTGGCAGGTTGGCCCGCGGCCCTCGCCCAACCCGGAGATCCACCGTGAAACGCTTCCTGCTCAGCCTGGCCGCAGGCCTGGCCCTGACGGCCACGGTCGCCGCCCCTTCCCTCGCCCAGTCGACGCTCGAGAAGATCAAGGCGCGCGGCAACATCATCTGCGGCACCAGCGAGGGCGTGCCGGGCTTCTCGCTGCAGGACAAAAACGGAATCTGGGTCGGCTTCGACACCGATGTCTGCCGCGCGCTCGCGGCGGCGATCTTCAACGACCCGAACAAGGCGAGCTATCTCTCGCTGTCGAGCAAGAACCGCCTCGTCGCGCTGCAGGCCGGCGAGATCGACGTGCTCGCCCGCACCACCACCTGGTCGCTCGGCCGCGACATCGGCCAGGGTGTCAGCTTCACCACGGTCAACTATTACGACGGCCAGGGCTTCATCGTCCGAAAGAAGCTCGGCGTGAGCACCGTCAAGGATCTCAACGGCGCCTCGGTCTGCGTCGCGCAGGGCACGACCACGGAGCTGAACCTCGCCGATTACGGCCGCACCCACGGCATCAAGTTCGAGACCGTGGCGTTCGGCACGCTGGAAGACACGGTCCAGGCCTATGAGGCCGGCCGCTGCGACGCCTACACCACCGATCTCTCGGCGCTTGCCGGCACGCGCGGCAGGCTGAAGGACCCCGACGAGCATGTGCTGCTGCAGGAGGTCATCTCCAAGGAGCCGCTCGGTCCCTGGGTGCGCAAGAACGACCCGGCCTGGTTCGATCTCGTGCGCTGGACCGTGATCGCCACGATCAATGCCGAGGAGCTGGGCGTGACGCAGGCCAATGTCGAGGAACTGGCCAAGACCTCGCAGAACCCGGAAGTGCGCCGCATGCTCGGCGCCGAGGGCAAGTTCGGCGAAAGTCTCGGCCTCACCAATGATTGGGTCGTGCGCATCGTCAAGGCGGTCGGCAATTACGGCGAGAGCTTCGACCGGCATTTCGGCCCCAAGAGCAGCAACCCGCTGCCGCGCGGCGTCAACAAGCTGTGGACGCAGGGCGGCCTGCAATACGGCCCGCCGATCCGCTGAGCGGCGAGCGCGCGAAAGCGGCGGCCGGATCGCCTCCCCGGGTCCTGTCGGACGCGGAATGGTGATCCGGCTCTTGCTTCGATCGCGTTTTCCTCACGCAGGCCGGTGCCCGCTTCGCCCGAATATGCCCGGGCGCGGCGAAGCCGGTTCCGCTCCCCCCGGCTGATGCGGTAAGATGGCGGCCGAGGTCCGGCGACAGCCCATGATCGACACGGCCGCGGTATCGAGCCGCCGCCCATGCTTCCGAAGGACAGGCCGGGCCGCTTCAGGGAGTAGCCCGATGACAACCTACATCATGCTGGCGAATTGGACCGACCAGGGCGCGCGCAACCTCACAGCGTCGCCGAGCCGGCTCGATGCGGCCAAACAGGCGCTCGCCGAGATGGGCGGCGCGTTCAAGACATTCTTCATGACCATGGGTCGATACGACATGGTCATCGTCTGCGAGGCGCCGGATGACGCCGTGCAGGCTCGCTTCTGCCTGCAGCTCGCCATGCTGGGCAATATCCGAACCGAGACGCTCAAGGCGTTTCCGGAAGGAGCCTATCGCGAGATCATCCGCTCGGTGAGCTGACGCAAAAACCCTGGGGGCGACCCAGAACGAAAAAGCGCGCCCGAAGGCGCGCTCTTTCCGGAAACCGGTTGGGCCCGCGCTTATCGCGGCGCGAGCACCATGACCATCTGGCGGCCTTCGAGCTGCCAGTCGCTCTCGACCTTGGCGATTTCGACGAGATCGGCCTTGACGCGCTCCAGCACCTTCACGCCGAGGTCCTGATGCGCCATCTCACGGCCGCGGAAGCGCAGGGTGACCTTCACCTTGTCGCCTTCCTCGAAGAAGCCGTGCATGGCCTTCATCTTCACGTCGTAATCGTGCTTGTCGATGCCGGGCCGGAGCTTGATCTCCTTGATCTCGATGGTGCGCTGCTTCTTGCGCGCCTCCGCGGCCTTCTTCTGCTCCAGGAAGCGGAAGCGACCGTAGTCGAGGATCTTGCAGACGGGCGGAACGGAGTTCGGGGCGATCTCGACCAGGTCGAGACCGGCATCCTCGGCGAGCTTCAGCGCATCGAAAAACGAGACCACGCCGCGATTGGCGCCGGTATCGTCGATGAGTTGGACTTCGCGAACTCCGCGGATGTCGCGGTTCGAGCGGGGACCTTCCTTGGTCGGGGTCGGGGCAGCGCGGTACGGACGACGAATGGGGTATTCTCCTGTATTTGGCGCGGCTCGCGCCGTTGATTCAGACACATTGCATAAAGACGCGCGTTGTCAATGCATGACGAAGCTGCGTCAGGCATCTCCTGCCGCAGAAGTCGGTCAGCGCCCCAGCAACGCGCAATAGACGTCGAGGGTTTCCGCGACCATAGCCTCCAGCGAGAAATGCCGCTCGACATGGACGCGGGCGCGGCGCGCCAGAGCCTCCCGCGCCGACGGGCGCAGATCGAGCGCCTCGCGCAAGCCAGCCGCCAGAGCGGCGGCATCGTCCGGCGGAACATGCCAGCCGGTGCGCTCGGCCGGCGTGACCTGCGGCGGGGCGAGCACCGTCTCGGGCACGGCGCCGAGATCGGAGACGACGACCGGCGTGCCCATCGCCTGCGCCTCGACCGCGACGCGGCCGAACGCCTCCGCGCTCGTCGAGGGCACCGCGACGACCGCCGCCGAAAGCATCGCCGCCGGCATGTCGCTGCAATGGCCGACACGTTTCACGCGACCTTCCAGCCCGGCCTTGGCGATCAGGCCGTCAAGCTCCTTGACGTAGTTGTCGCGACCCTGGGCATCGCCAGCGAGGATGAAGGCGGTGTCGGTATCGCCGCCGTCGCGCATGATGCGGGCGGCTTCGATCAAAACGCGCTGGCCCTTCCAGCCGGTCAACCGGCCGRGCAGCAGCACGATGCGCTGATGCGGCTCGACCCCCCAGGCCTTACGCAGCGCCTGCACCCTGTCGGCGCTGACGGCGGCGGGCGCGAAGGCCGAGAAATTCGTGCCGCGGTTGACGACCCGCACCTTGTCGCGCGCCACCGGGTGCTTGTCCAGGATCAGCCCGGCCGTATAGGCGGAGTTCGCGATGACGACATCGCCGCGCGCCATCACCGAATTGTAGAGCGTCTTCACCGTGGAACGGCTGTTATAGGAGCCGTGATAGGTGGTGACGAAGGGCAGCTTCAGGATCTTCGCGGCGGCGAGCGCGACCCAGGCCGGCGCCCGCGAGCGGGCATGGATGAGCTCGACCTCCTCCTCACGGCAAAGCTCGACGAGCTTGCGCACATTGAGCGCCATCGCGACCGGGTTCTTCGATGCGGCCGGAAAAGGCAGCCAGACGCCGCCCTTGGCCTGAAGCTCGGCGACGAGGCGCCCGCCCTCGGTCGCGACCAGCGCGCGGGCACCGACATCGGTCAGACCCTTGGCGATGTCGACGGCGGTACGCTCGGCCCCGCCGGCTTCGAGTTCCGGAATGATCTGCAGGATCGTGCGCCCGGCGAGCGGATGGGTCTCGGTCGAAGGCAGCGAAAGATGGGCACCCGGCTTGAAGGACATGCGCTCTTGATCTGGACTTTCATTCGTGCGGGCGAATATGCCCCTATCGGACGGTCGCCGCACCCATAATCGCCGCGGCACCGCGATTCGTCACAGGAGATTTGCCTTGGAGCGCCAGCCCCCGCAATGGCTCGAGGTCGGTAAAGGCTCAAGCCGTCGCCTCGCCTTCCTCCTGCAAGAGGGCGAAGGGGCACCGGTCGTCTGGCTTGGCGGCTTCCGCTCCGACATGCGCGCGACCAAGGCTGAGGCGCTCGCCGACTGGGCTCGCACAAACGGCCGGGCCTGCCTGCGCTTCGACTATGGCGGGCATGGCGAAAGCGACGGCGATTTCGGCGACTTCACCCTGTCGGACTGGCTCGGCGACGCCCTCGCCATGATCGAAAGCCAGTGTCGGCAGCGGCCGATCCTCGTCGGCTCCTCGATGGGCGGCTGGATCGCGCTGCTCGCGGCCCGCCGGTTGCTCGGCACGGCGCTCCAGCCCGCAGGTCTGGTGCTGATCGCTCCGGCCGTCGATTTCTCCGAGGAACTGATGTGGGCGCAGATGCCCGATTCGATCCGCCGGACGATCCTCGACGAGGGCGTCTGGCTGCGTCCGTCCGAGTATTCACCCGAACCGACGCCGATCACCCGGGCCCTGATCGAGGATGGCCGCCGGCATCTCATGTTCGGCGGCGAGATCAAGGCCGGTTGCCCGGTCCATATCCTGCAGGGAATGCGCGACCCGGACGTGCCCTGGCGGCAGGCGCTCAAGCTGGTGGAACATCTGAGCGGCGACCCGGTGGTGCTGACACTGGTCAAGGACGGCGATCACCGCCTCTCGTCACCCGCCGACATCGCCCGGTTGCAGGCAGCGGTCGCCGGGGTGGCGACCGCCTCCTGAATTCAGCCAGCCGGCGTCAGTGGACGCTGACCATCTTGAGGTCATGCTCCCAGGCATTGGCCGTGGCGGCCTCGCGCGTATCGGTCACGAGGATCGGTGCCCCGTCGGCCGACAGCAGCGTATAGAGCTTGAGGCCGGACTCGATCTTCGGGGCCTGCGGGAAGATCCGCATCAGCTCGTCCGAAGTCATCGGCTTGACGTAGGCGACCTCACCTGTTCCGAGTGCCGCGAATTCAGCGGGGGTCAGCGGGTTGCTCTGGATCAAAATCCTGTCCTGTTTCATCGCGCCCTCCTTCAGAGCAGTGCGAATGCGGTTTCGATACTGCGCCTTCAATTATGAACAGATGCGTAAACCGCTGACGCACCCTTCAAAATCGGACGAACCCTCGTCCTCTACTCGCGGCTCACGATATCGATACGCCTGACGAGCCTCTCTGGTTCCGGTCTGGCCAGATCAATCGCGAGCAGACCGTTCGACAAATCCGCGCCGAGCACATGCATGCCATCAGCCAGCAGGAAGCTGCGCTGGAACTGGCGCGCCGCGATGCCACGGTGCAGGAACTGCCGGTTCTTGTCGTCGCCCTGGCGGCCGCGGATCGTGAGCTGGTTTTCCTCCAGCGTGATCTCAAGCTGCTCGCGCGCGAAGCCGGCAACCGCCAGCGTGATGCGCAGGCGATCCGGCTCCTCCTCCGTCCGGGGCAACCGCTCGATATTGTAGGGCGGATATCCCTCGCTGGCGCCTTTGGCGACGCGATCCAGCGCGCGCTCGATATCATCGAAACCGAGCAGGAACGGATGGGACAGACTAGGCGTACGCGTCATACAGAAGCCCTCGAAAGGCGCCTCATCAATCATCGGAACCCGCCACTGGCAGCATCCCGCGGACGAAAGGCGAACCCTTCCGCTTGCGCTAGATATGGCGAAGAGCCGCCGCGGCTTCAAGGGGAGCCGGCGAAGCACAAGGCAGCGGCCAATACGCCTCTTGCCTTACCCGGCGCATGCGCTTTTATCGGCGAGCGCCATCGCAGCGCGCGGCTTCGCATCGCGAATGACAACCTGACACAAACTCAGGGTGAAATGCAGCGAGCCGCAACATCGGCATCAATTCTGCAGGGACTTTGTCAGGCAAAAGAGGACGACCRACATGCCATTCGTAACGACCAAGGACAATGTCGAGATCTTCTACAAGGATTGGGGGCCGAAGGACGCCCAGCCGATCATGTTCCACCATGGCTGGCCGCTGAGCAGCGACGACTGGGACGCGCAGATGCTGTTCTTCCTGGCGAAGGGCTATCGCGTCGTCGCCAGCGACCGGCGCGGCCATGGCCGCTCGGCCCAAATCTGGGACGGCCATGACATGGATCATTACGCCGCCGACGCCTCGGCCGTCGTCGAGCATCTCGACCTGAGAAACTCCGTCCATATCGGCCACTCGACCGGCGGCGGGCAGGTCGCCCGCTATGTCGCGAAGTTCGGCGAGCCGCAGGGCCGGGTCGCCAAGGCGGTGCTGGTCAGCGCCGTGCCGCCTCTCATGGTCAAGACCGAGAAGAACCCGGGCGGCCTGCCGATCGAGGTCTTCGACGGCTTCCGCAAGGCGCTCGCCGACAACCGCGCGCAGTTCTTCCTCGATGTCCCGACCGGGCCGTTCTACGGCTACAACCGGCCGGGCGCGAAGGTCGACGAGGGCGTGATCAGGAATTGGTGGCGCCAGGGCATGATGGGCAGCGCCAAGGCCCATTACGACGGCATCAAAGCCTTCTCGGAGACCGACCAGAGCGGGGATCTGAAGGCGATCGGCGTGCCGACTCTCGTGCTGCATGGCGACGATGACCAGATCGTGCCGATCGGCGCCTCGGCGCATGAATCGATCAAGCTTTTGAAGAACGGCACGCTCAAGGTCTATCCGGGCTATCCGCACGGCATGCTCACCACCCATGCCGAGGTGCTGAATGCCGATCTGCTCGCCTTCGTGCAGAGCTGAGCTCGCTTAAGCGGCTCCGTTCCCGCGCCGGCCGTTCGACAGCGGGCGCGGGAATTCAAGCCGATCTCAGAGCACGTCCCGGACGCGCCTGAGCGTCGATTCCATATGCTTGCCGATCGCCTCCGAGAGCGCGTCCGCGTCGCGCTTCAACAGCGCCRCCATCATCTCGTCGTGCTCGGCGACGGCGCCGGCCCATTTCTCCGGCCCCTCATTGCCGATAAAGCGCAGCCGCTTGATCCGCGACTGCAGCGTGCCGTGCATCTCGACCAGCACCTGATTGCCGGAGGCCGCGACCATGGCCGTATGGATCGCCTGGTTGAGCTTGAAATATTCGAGCCGCTCGCGCGTCGCGTAGAGCTCCAGCATGCGCCTGTGCAAGGCGTGGATCGCCTCGATGGTCGCATCCGGGGCCTGCTCGCAGGCGATGCGGCCGCCGAGCTGCTCCAGCGCCTTCAGCACCTCGAGCACCTGATAGAGATCCTGCGCCGAGAATTTGCGGACCACGGCGCCCTTGGCCGGCAGGATCTCGACGAGCCCCTCGCTGGCGAGCGTCTTGATCGCCTCGCGCAAGGGGGTGCGCGAGACGCCTAGCTGCGCGCCGACCTGCCCCTCATTGATGCGCTGGCCGGGCTCGAGCCGGCCCTCGATGATCATGTCGCGGAGGCGCTCCAGCACCTCGTCGTGCAGCGTGCGGCGGGTGATGCGGGGATAATCGCTCGCTGCATCGCTCATCGTGTCGCCATCGTTTCCAAACTATCGGCGTTTACGCCATGGGCGCCCTGCCCTGTCAAACCGCTCCCGGCCAGATCATCGGCGAAGAGCGCATCCTGGCGACGGCGCGTCGCGAGCAAGGTCGAATCCGGCGCGATCTCGACATCGCCAAGACGGATCGCCTCGCCGGCCTTCACATCGCGCAGCAGCCTGCGGTCGGCGACGAGGTAGAACGGGGCGGGACGGTCCTCGGCCAGCGCCGCGGCCGGACGGACTTCCGCACCGATGCCGACAATGCTGTGATGATGGCCGCCCATGGCCAGGACCGTGCCGGCCGCCAGATCCCGCTCGGCGACGGCGACGAGGTCCTGCCGGGGCCGGTAGTCGTCGCCATAGCCCGAGCGGCCGAGCCCGGCGGTATCGAGAATGCTGGTCGCAACCTCGACGCCCAGCAGATGGCGCGGCAGGTACAGCATCACCGTCCTGCCATCGCGGGAGAGGACATGGCCCTTGCCGGCCAGCATCTCCCAGGTTTCGGCGTTCTCGCAGCCCACGACGACGAAGACGCCGCCGGCGAAGCTCGCCTCCTCCGCCAGACGCAGATGATGGAACACGTCGACGCGGCGGGTGCCCCTGAGCAGGCCGCCTTGGGTCCGTGCCGTGAACAGATCGGCAATCTCGGGAATGCGCGCCGGCGGCGCGTGGAAGCCGGCGCGGTCGGCCACGAGGTCGGTCGCGTTGGCGACGAGCGTCATCTCGCAGAGATCGGGCACGGCGCGCAGCGGAAAGGCGCCGCCGAGGATGCGCGCGCGCTCGGCCGCAACGGCCGTGACCGAGCGTGAACCCGGCAGCCAATGCGTGGAAAGCTCCGGTAGCTGCTTCGTCACGCCGTTGCAGGTGACGTTGCCGGACGCCGGATCGAAGACGAAGTCGTACTCGCTCGACTTGCCGGCGGCGACGATCTCAAGACCGAGGACCTCCGCCCAGGTGACGAGGGCGATCAGCAGGCTCGGCTGGTCGCCATCGACCGGCGTGACCAGCACGCCCTTGTCTTTCGCCAGCCGCGCGAGGCCGGGGCCGACCACGCTGTCGGCCTCCTTCGAGACGAGCGCGACGTGGCGGCGGGCTTCAATCGCCATCAGCGCATGGCGCGTCGCGCCCTCGGGCGAGCCGGTCGCCTCCACCAGCAAGGCGAAAGGCAGATCGATCACCGTCTCGAGCTGCCCCGCCGCGACGCAGCGCCCGGCCTCCCAGGCCGCGCGCGCCTCGGCCGCCGTTTCACACAGGGCGACCTCGGAGGCGGCATAGCCTGCCGCCGCAAAGGCCCGGCCAGCCGCCTCGGCCGTCATGTCCACCGCGATCCGAGCCTCGATCAGGCGCGTGCGCCGCGCCTGCGCCAGATAGCTGCGCCCGAAGCCGCCGCTGCCGACCAGGCAGGTCGCGACCGGCTGCCGGATGCCGGCGTAATGGGCGTGGAAATTCATCGTCTCGCTCTCCCTGTCGGCGGCGCGCTCCCGGTGTTCGGGCGCCGCTTCGCTCATTCTCATGTGCTGATATTATACTGCATACAGCATACTTGAGGAGTCGGGCGAGCTGTGTTAGCGAATTCGGCAACGAACGACATCAAGAGGGAACGCGCGGCCGGATCAGGGCGAATTGCCTTTGCGAATCGACGCGCGCCCCGCAGGAGGATCAGCGGTGGACAGCTCCGAGAACGGCAAGAAGCCGGTCATCGCGGTGGCGATGGGCGATCCTTCGGGCATCAGCCCCGAATTGCTGGCGCGCCTGCTGCGCGAGCCCGATCTGCGCGACGCGGCCCGTTACGTCATCTTCGGTGACAAGCGCCTGCTCGATCTCGGCGCCGCCGATGCCGGGCTCGACCCCGATGTGCAGCTCGCCGCCTCGGAAGACGCCCTGCCCGCGAAGGCCGACAAGCCGGTCTTCATCGACCTCGCCAATCACGATCCCGCCGATCTTCAGCGCGGCAAGGCGACGCTTGCGGGCGGCAAGGCGGCGACCGAGAATTTCCGCCGGGCGCTACGCTTCGCCGCCTCCGGCAAGGCCGACGCCGTGTTCTTCACGCCGTTCAACAAGGCAGCCATGCGCTTCGCCTATCCCGGCTATGACGACGAGATCCGATTCGTGCGCGACGCCATCGGCTTCGAGGGGCCCGCGAGCGAGTTCAACGTCCTCGACACGCTGTGGAATGCGCGCGTCACCTCGCATATTCCGCTCTCGGCGGTGGCCGAGAACATCACTCAGGAGCGCATCCTGCGGGCACTGGCGCTGGCGGATGCCAATCTGCGGGCAGCCGGCTTCGACCCGCCGCGCATCGCGGTGGCCGGCATCAACCCCCATGCCGGCGACGGCGGCAATTTCGGCCGCGACGAGATCGAGACGATCGAGCCGGCGGTCAAGGCGGCCAAGGCCAAGGGCTTCACGGTCGAGGGGCCGTTCCCGTCGGACACCGTCTTCCTGCGCGCGAAGAACGGCGATTTCGACGCGGTTCTGACGATGTATCACGACCAGGGCCAGATCGCGATGAAGCTGATGGGCTTCGACCGTGGCGTCACGCTGATCGGCGGCTTCCCCTTCCCGATCTGTACCCCGGCCCATGGCACGGCCTATGAGATCGCCGGCAAGGGCATCGCCAATCTCGGCGCCTCGCGCGCGGCCCTGTCGCTGGCCATCAAGATGGCCAAGGACGGAAAGGAGCCCGGCCGCGCAGCGGCCTGAACCGGTTTCTCAATACCCAAGCGGCCGCAAGAGCCGCGCATAACCAGACATCCCAGGGAGACGAAACAGATGAAGCAATTCGCACTCACCGCGGCGCTCACCGCCGCCTTCGCGCTCGGCGGGGGCGCCACGGCGCAGGCCTGGCAGCCGACCGGTCCGATCGAGTTCGTCGTGACCTCCGGCCCCGGCGGCGGCACCGACAATTTCGCGCGCGTCATCCAGTCGATCATCAGCAAGCACAAGCTGGTCGAGCAGTCGATCGTGGTGGTCAACAAGGGCGGCGGCTCCGGCGCCGAAGGCTATCTCCAGGGCAAGGCCGGCAAGGGCGACGCCCACAAGGTGATCTTCGGCACCAACAACGCCTATCTGCTGCCCTATGTCGCCAAGCTCGCCTTCAGCAAGTCCGACCTGACCCCGGTCGCGGCGCTGGCGCTCGACGAGTTCCTGCTCTGGGTCAACGGCAGCGCGCCCTATAACGATGCCAGGAGCTATATCGACGCGGTCAAGGCCAAGCCCGGCTTCAAGATGGCGGGCAGCCAGTCGAAGGATACCGACCAGACGCTGACCGTCATGATCCAGGAAGCGACCGGCGCCAAATGGATCTATGTGCCGTTCCAGGGCGGCAGCGCGGCGGCCACGCAGCTCGCCGGCGGCCATGTCGATTCCAACACCAACAACCCCAATGAGAATGTCGGCCAGTGGAAGGCCGGGCAGGTCAAGCCGCTCTGCGTGTTCTCGCCGGTGCGCCTCGCCAAGAGCGAGCCGGTCTTTGGCGGCAAGGGCTGGGGCGACATCCCGACCTGCAAGGAATCCGGCATTCCGATCGAGAGCTTCCAGATGCCGCGCACCGTCTGGCTGCCGGCCGGCGTGCCTGCGGACGCCGTGAAATTCTACGAGGGCGTGCTGGAGAAGGTCAGCCAGACCCCGGAATGGCAGGAATTCGTGACCCGCACCGCGCAGACGGCGCGCTTCATGAAGGGCCAGGAGCTCGCCGATTTCGTCGCCAAGGACGAGGCCGCGAACAAGAAGGTGTTCGAGGCCGAGGGCTGGGTGGTGAAATAAGGCTGCCGCGGCAGCCCCCCTCATCCCGGCCGCAGCGAAGCGTCGCGCCGGGATCCATCGTGGCGGTCGACGCCCTTCGATGGATCCCGAGGCAAGCCCGGGATGACGCCTGATCGAAACCTGCCTGATCCGAGAAGGGAAATCCCATGGTCACCCGCCTCTGGGCCGAGACCGTCGTCGCGCTGTTCACGCTCGCCTATGGGCTGACGATCGTCTGGGGCGCGCTCGAATTCGGCATCGGCTGGGACACCTCCGGCCCCGAGGCCGGCGCCTTTCCGTTCTATACCGGCATGCTGGTCGCGCTCGGCAGCCTCGCCACCCTCGCCCTGACCTGGGGCAAGCGGCTCTCGGGACGGGACATGCTGGCCGAGGTCGTGCTCGACGGCGAGCGCATCCACCGCGTCGCCAGCTTCTTCCTGCCCATCCTCGGCTTCGTGATCCTGTGCGCGACGCTCGGCATGTATGTCGCGACCGTCGTCTATCTCGTCTYCACGATGCGCTTCCAGGGCGGCTTCGGCTGGCTGCGCACGCTGACCGTCGCCATCGGCTCGGCCGTGTTCTTCTACCTGGCGCTCGAACGCTTCTTCCACATTCCGCTGATGAAGGGCCCGCTAGAGGCCGCGCTCGGGCTTTGACCCGGACCGAAACCCGGAAGGGAGCTCCGGCTCATGGATAACGTCGCCTCGCTGATGCACGGCTTCTCCGTCGCGATCAGCTTCCACCACATCGCCCTGATGATCGCCGGCGTGCTGCTCGGCATCCTGGTCGGCGTGCTGCCCGGGCTGGGCGCGCCCAACGGCGTCTCCCTGATGCTGCCCCTGACCTTCTCGATGGACCCGGTCTCGGCGATCATCCTGCTGACATCGCTCTACTGGGGAGCGCTGTTCGGCGGCTCGACCACCTCGATCCTGTTCAACATCCCGGGCGAGCCCTCCTCCGTGGCCACGACCTTCGACGGCCATCCGATGGCCAAGCAGGGCAAGGCGACCGAGGCGCTTTCCCTCGCCTTTCTCTCCGCCGGCTTCGGCGCGCTGGCCGGCGTGATCCTGATCACGGTGCTGTCGAGCTGGGTCGCCGGTTTCGCGCTGCGCTTCTCCTCGCCGGAATTCTTCGCGGTCTATTTCATCACCTTCGCCAGCTTCATCGGCCTCGGTGGCGCTTCCCCCTTCAAGACGATCGTGGCGATGTGCGTCGGCTTCTCACTGGCCTCGATCGGCATGGACACCGTCTCGGGCAGCGTGCGCCTGACCTTTGGCTTCGACGTGCTGCTGGCCGGGGTGAGCTTCCTCATCGCGGTGATCGGGCTGTTCGGCGTCGGCGAATTGCTGCTGACGATGGAGGACGGGCTGAGCTTCCGCGGCATCGCCGCGAAGGTGCGGCTCGGCGACGTGCTGCGCACGGCGGCGAAGCTGCCGCGCTACTGGCTGGCCTTGCTGCGCTCGGCCGCCATCGGCATCTGGATGGGCATCACGCCGGGCGGACCGACCGCCGCCTCGTTCCTGAGCTATGCGATGGCCAAGCGCTCCTCGCGCAACCCGGAGAAGTTCGGCAAGGGCGAGCCGGAGGGCGTGATCTCGCCCGAGACGGCCGACCACGCGGCCGGCTCGGCCGCGATGCTGCCGATGCTGGCGCTCGGCATTCCCGGCTCGGCGACGGCGGCGGTGATGATGGGCGGGCTGATGATCTGGGGCCTCAACCCCGGCCCGACGCTCTTCACCGACCGGCCGGACTTCGTCTGGGGGCTGATCGCCTCAATGTATCTCGGCAACATCGTCGYGGTCATCACCGTGCTGGCGACGGTGCCGCTCTTCGCCTCGATCCTGCGCATCCCGTTCTCGATCATCGGGCCGCTGATCATCGTGGTGTGCTTCATCGGCGCCTATACGGTCGCCGGCAAGCCCTTCGACCTGTGGATCGCGCTTGCCTTCGGCATCGTCGGATACGCCTTCAAGAAGCTCGACTACCCGATCGCGCCGATGATCCTGGCCATGGTCATCGGCGACAAGGCCGAGGACGCCTTCCGCCAGTCGATGATCTTCAGCCAGGGCTCGCTCTCGATCTTCTGGTCGAACGCGCTGGTCTCGACGCTGATGGCGATCGGCCTCATGCTGCTGTTCATGCCGCTGATCGGCGCCACCATCCGGCGCATGCGCGGCCAGGCGGTGTCACGCACCGCATAAGCCTCCCCCCTCCCGGAGGAGGCCCCGGCGGGAAGCCCTGCGCCATCCGCTGAGCCGTTCCGTTCCAAGACCCGGGAACGGACGATCGAGCCGGCGCGCGAACGCTGCTGCCGGCATGGGACAGGGCCGGCCAGAAAGGCCTCATCGTTCGGGACGAGCCGCTCCGAATCCGGCGCTCACGGCCGATTCGCGGTGAGCCGTCCGGGACGTCTCGTCGCCGACGGCGCAACCTATCGATTGTCCTGAAGAAGATGGTACAGCCACCCCGGCTTGAACGGGGGACCTCTAGATCCACAATCTAGCGCTCTAACCAACTGAGCTATGGCTGCCCATGACTGTTCGACCCGGCGCCGCAGCGGGGTCTCCAGCGGCGCGGAACCTAGTGCCGACGCCGCGCTTTTGCAACCGCGTAATTCAACTTCGCCAACGAAAAACCGACGCTGCAGCCGGCCGCCGGCGCGGCAGGCCAGTCAGAGCCGCCATCCGCGCCTTCAGTCCTTGCGCAAAGCCGCGTTGGCGATGCGCGCAAGCTCCTTCAGGTGCTCGGCATAGGATTCGTAGCTGCGGCGCACCGCCTTCGCCTGAAGCGTGATCGCCTCGGAAGCGCTTTCGGTGCGCGCCATCTTCTCGGCGTCGCCCAGCGTCGCCTTCAGCTCGGCGCAGGCGTGGTCGAGCACCTTCGCCTGCAACGCGCCGAAGGCCCGGGCCATGGTGAGAGCCTGGCTCATCACCGTCTCGGCCGTGACCGCGGCGAATTCCGGCGGGCGCGGCAGCGGCAGCGAATCGAGCGAGACGGGCTTCACAGGGGCCTTGGGAGCGGCAGAGGGCGCCTGCGGCGCGGCGGCGGCCGGCACAGGCTTGAGCGGCACCTCCACCTTCGCAACCGGCTTCGGCTGCTCGGCAGGCTTGGCGGCGACGGGCTTGAGCTGGGCCGGCTTGAACGGGGCAGGCTTGGCCTCGACAGCTTTCGGTACCGGCGCGGCGGCCATCGGCTTCTTCGGCGCGACGATCTTCGTCACGGGCTTCTCGATCCGCAGCTTGGCCGAAGCCACCTTCCTGGGCGACTTGCCGGGCGCCTTCGCCGGCGCCGGCTTGGCGGCGGTTGCCGGAGTGGCGATCACAGCTTTTGCCGCCGGGGCGGAAGGAACAGCCGTCACGGCCACTGGCGCCGGCTGTATCGGCGCAGGCGCCGCCGCAACCGGAGAAACGGGCTTGGCCGCCAGGGCTGCCGGCGCGGGCTTCGAGGCGATCGGAGAAACAGGCTTGGCCGGCTGTACCGGAGAAGGAGTCACGGCGACCGGAGGAACCGGCTTTGCCGCCACGGCTGCCGGCACGGGCTGCGGGGCAGCGGGTGCGGGCGGCGCGGCTTTCGCCTCCGCCGGTGCCGAGGACAAGGCTTTGACGGGAGGCAGGCTGACCGGAGCTCTGGCGGTGGTCCGGGTCGGAGGCGGCTTGGCCATCACGGCTCTCCTTCAACGGCTGGCAGGCAGAAGCCGGGCACCCTGCCCGGCTGGTCGCGCGTCGGAGYCGCCGCCGAAACGGCAGCCTTCAAAAGGGCTCAGCGGCCCTTGGCGGCCTTGCTGACGCTTTCGGCCGCCTTGGTGGCGACGTCCTGGGCGGCGGCGCCCATTTCCTTGAGCTGGCTCTGGAGGGTCGCCATCTGCGCCTTCAGGAAATCGGACTGATGCTGCATCACCTCGGTCAGATCCTTCGACTTCACCAACTTCTGGGCGAGTTCGAAAGCCGCCGCGACGTTGTTCTCGGCGTAGGAGATCGCCTTGCGTGTCGCTTCCTGGGTGTTGACGCGGGCGTTTTCGGCCGAGCCATGCGCGCTATCCACAGCCTTCTGCGCGGCGCCGATGAAGCCGTCGAAAGCCTTGCGCGCCTGCTCTACGCTGCGTTCCGCGAAGTCGCGCATCTCTGCCGGTATCTCGTAGGGAAGCTTGCCGTCCATGGGGATCCTCCTGTTACAACCGAGCCTCTAATTCATTGTGCACTGCAATATCATTGTTGCCGCGCGATGACAACGACGCGACAGCAGCTGCGCCCCGCTACGTTAACGCTGTTTGGAAGAGAAGCGGGAGAGCAATCTTTGGTTCCATGGATTCGCCGACGTTTGGAAGCTATTAAAGATTTGTTAGCCATAAAGAGTCGGATCGAACGAGCGGACCAGGATGAGCGAAGCCGGACAGGACTGGGCGCGATGGGGCGTGGCGGCGGGTGAAGACCCCGCGCTCGCGGCCTTTGCCGCCGGCGGCGCGCTGATCCTGTGGGATGCCGCGGCCGAACGGCCGGGCTTCATCAATCCGGCGGGACAAGCCCTGCTCGGTGCCACCCCTTCGGCGGTGTCGCTGCCGGCACCGACGCGCCAGCGTCTTTTCCTGCTCGCGGGCGGCCTCGCCTCGACCGCCGGCATCCGGCTGGAGCGGTTGCGATTGACCGCCAGCTTCGCGGCTTTTCCCGTCACCTGCGGCTGCAAGCTGCTGACGCTGACCGATGCCGGCACCGTGCTCGCCATCGCCATTCCGGCCTCCGAACTGCGCCGCCTCGGCGTGGCCGTGCCGCCGCCGGCGAATGCGCATCCCGCCTCCTCTCCCTCGCTCGTTTCTGCGCCTGCCCCCGTTGCGCCTTCCGCCGAGCCCGCTCCTGCGCGTCCGGCCACGGTTCGCTTCCTCTGGCAGAGCGACGCGGATGGGCAGCTGACCAAGCTGTCCGGGGACATTGCAGCCCTGACCGGCCCAGCAGCCGCCGCGCAGCTGGTCGGCCGACGCTGGGACGATCTGGCCGGCAGCCATTTCATCGACAGCAGCGGCGGGCTGCGGGAACGCCTCGCCACGCCGGCGACCTGGAGCGGCCATACCGTCCTGTGGCGGAGCGAGACGCCGGGCGAGGCCGTGCCGGTCGAACTGTCCGGCGTGCCCGTGCTCGGCGCCAACAGGCAGTTCGCCGGGTTCCGCGGCTTCGGCATCGCCCGATTGAACGCGCCGGAGCCGTTCCCGGTGAGCGAAGAGCCGGTCGCGCAGGACGATGCCGCCGAGGTCGGTCCGGCTCCCATGGACGGAGCAGCCACGATCGGGGCGCCCACGGCGCGGGATGGCTCCCTCCCTGAAGAGCCATTGCCTGCCGCCGACACGGACACGATCGCGGCCAGCGAAATGGCTTCTCATCCGGAGCCCGCCTCCGACGACAAACCGGCACGGGAAGAGCCCGCATCGGCACGGCATCACGAGGCCGGTTCCACCGACGCCCCGCCGCCCGTCTCGCAGCAGCCGGAGCCCGCCCAGCCGGATATCGCCGCGGAAGAGCCGAAGGTCCAACCCGCCGACCGCCGCGACGCGCCCGAGGAGCCGGCATCGCCCGTCGTCGCGCCGGCCGCCAACATCGTGCCGTTGCGCAACGGACAGCACGCGGCGATCCGGCCGGTCCTCGAGCCGTCCAAGGCCCATCTCAGCTCGGCCGAGCGCAATGCCTTCCGCGAGATCGCCAAGGCGCTCGGCGCGCGGCTCGCCGACGATGAGACCAACGATGCACCGCGCCTGCCGCCGGTCGCGCCGCTGCGGGTGAAGGAGGCCGAAGCGGAAGCGCCCGCTCCTGCCGCCCCCCTGGCGCCCGAGCCGGCGATCGCCCCCGCACGCCAGCGCAACTCTCACGCCGAGGTGCTCGACCGGCTGCCGGTGGCCGTGCTGGTTAATCGCGGCGAAGACGCGCTCTATGCCAACCGCACCCTGCTCGACCTGCTGGACTACGCCGATCTCGCCGACCTGAAGGCCGGCGGCGTCAGCCGTCTGATCAAGGAGGCCTCGCGCAGCGGCGGCGGGGCGATGACCCTGATCGACCGGACCGGCCACCTGGTCGGCGTCGATGCCGTGCTCTCCAGCGTGAACTGGCTCGACGCGCCGGCAACGTTGATGGCCTTCCGCCACCCCGACAGCGGCGGCGGCGAAGCGCCGGTGATGACGCCGGAGGAGGCCCAGGAAGCCGAGCTCGCGGCCGAATTCGCCGCCGAGGAAGCCGAGTCGGCCGCGCGCGTCGAGGCGCTCAGGCTCGATGCCGAGGCGCGCGACGGCCGCATCGCCGAGCTCACCGCCATGCTCGACACCGCAACCGACGGCGTGGTCACCGTCGACGATCGCGGCCGCATCCTCTCGCTCAACAAGGCGGCCGAGGCGCTGTTCGGCTACGACCAGCGCGAGGTGACGGGCGAGCTGTTCACGCTGCTGTTCTCGGCCGAGAGCCATGCGCCGGCGCTCGACTATCTCGAAGGGCTGAAAGGCGGCGGCGTCGCCTCGGTGCTGAACGATGGGCGCGAGGTGGTCGGCCGGGTGCGGCAGGGCGGCAAGATCCCGCTCTTCATGACCATGGGCCAGATCGCGCATGGCGCCGAGCCGCGCTTCTGCGCCGTGCTGCGCGACATCACCGCCTGGAAGAAGACCGAGGGCGAGCTCGTCGATGCGCGCAAGGCGGCGGAGATGGCGAGCGCCCAGAAATCGGACGTGCTCGCCAAGATCAGCCATGAGATCAGGACGCCGCTCAACGCCATCATCGGCTTCGCCGAGGTGATGGCCGAGGAGCGCTTCGGGCCGATCGCCAATGAGCGCTACAAGGAATATCTGCGCGACATCCACCAGTCGGGCGGCTACGTCATCAGCCTGGTCAACGACCTGCTCGACCTCGCCAAGATCGAGGCCGGCAAGCTCGATCTCGACTTCGTCAGCGTCAACCTGAACGAGATCGCGCTCTCGACCGTAGCCCTGCTCCAGCCGGAAGCGCAGCGCGGGCGTGTGGTGCTGCGCTCGGGCCTCTCGCCGAAGCTGCCGCCGGTCGTCGCCGACGAGCGCTCGATCCGCCAGATCGCGATCAACCTGCTCTCCAACGCGGTGAAGTTCACCGATGCCGGCGGGCAGGTCATCATCTCGACGGCGCTCGGCGACCAGGGCGAAGCGATCCTGCGGGTGCGCGACACCGGCATCGGTATGGACGACGACGAGTTGAAGCTCGCGCTCGAGCCCTTCCGTCAGGTGCCGACGACGCGCCGTGCTGGCGGCACGGGGCTCGGCCTGCCGCTGACCAAGGCGCTGGTCGAGGCCAACCGCGCCGCGATGTCGATCACCAGCGTCAAGAAGGAAGGCACGCTGGTCGAGATCACCTTCCCGCCGCAGCGCGTGCTGGCGAGCTGAGCGGCCCGGCAGGCCGAAAATCGCCTGCTCGCCACATTTTTACCGCATTCGACCGGGCTTTAGCGCGAACTGCCGCAGCGGCAGTCTTGCCACGTCGCGAGCAGCTTTCCCCGAGTCACGACCGATGCGTTTCTCCGGCCTGCGTGGCACGGCGCTCAACCCGTATTTCCTGGGTGCCGTGGCGATCATCCTGCTCTGCTCGGCGGGGCTGGGGACCAATGTCCTGTCCGGCTATTACCGGACCTTCCACAACAGCGAACTCGGCCTCGCCCGGCTGATCGCCTTCCGCGCGGTGCTCGATGCGGCAAACCGCGTGTCGGTCGAACGCCGGCCGACCAATGCCGCGCTCGGCCGGATCACCGTCGGCGACGGCGCGCGGGCGGGCGGCTTCGCGCTCGCTCGTCAGGCGACTGACGCGGCCCTTGCCGGGCTCGCCTCCTCTCCGGCGTTCTCAGCTTCGGTCGCGGACTTGCAGGACCAGCTTCGCCGAACCCGTGCCGATGTCGATGCGCTTCTCGACCGGCCTCAGCCGGAACGCGCCCCTGCGGCCGTCGAACGGGCGATCCAGGGCATGTTCGCCACCTACGACCTGACGCAGCCCCTCCTGGACACGGCGATGACCGCGCTGCTGAAGGACGATTCGAATCTGGTCGGCAGGGCCATGACGGCGCGCATGATCGGCGAGCTGCGCGACTATGCCGGCCGGCTCGGCTCCTACATCGTGATCGTGATCGCCCAGGGTCGCCCGATGACGCCCGAACAACGCGCCGCCTTCGAGGCGACCCGGGGGCGCGTCTGGCAGCTCTGGGAGAACATCCAGCAGCAGATCGTCACCAACGGCACGGAGCAGGTGGTGCGGGCCAGCCAGGACACCGCCCATGCCTTCATCCGGGACGGTTTGCTGCTGATCGATTCGACGCGGGCGCAGCTCGATGCCGGCCAAGCGGACCTCACCACGGCAAGCTTCACGCGCATGATCGTGCCCAGCTTCAAGCCGATCGAAGAGCTGCGCGAAGCCTATCTCGCGATGACGATCCGCGAGCTGGAGACGCGCCGCGACGTTGCCGAAGAAGCTCTTGTCTACGCCTCGGCCGCGACCGGGCTGGCCCTGACGGTCGAGTTGCTGCTCCTGCTCGCCGGACAGCACCTGTTCTTCCGCCCGCTGCTGCTGGCTCGCCAAGAGGTCATCCGTCTCGCCGAAGGACGGCTGGAGCCGGCCGTCGCCGGCCCCGGGCTGCGCGGCGAGATGCGCGGGCTGTTCGATGCCCTCGTCACCCTTCGCGCCAAGCTGATCGAGCGCGACCGGCTGGACGAGGAGCGCGCGCGGCTCGAACAGCAGCTCAGGCGACAGGCCGATACCGACGGACTGACCGACGTCCTCAACCGCGGCGCGCTCGAAAGGCTGGTCCCGCAACTGGCGAGCGCGGCGGCTCCGGTCGCGCTGATCCTGCTCGATCTCGATCATTTCAAGGGCGTCAACGACCGCTACGGGCACGCCGCCGGCGACGCCGTGCTGCGCAGCACGGCGCAACGCCTGCGTGGCGCGCTGCGCGAGGAGGACGTGCTGGCCCGCTTCGGCGGCGAGGAATTCGCGATCATCGTCACCGGACAATCGCCCGAAACGATCGCCTCTGTCGCCGAGCGGCTGCGACAGATCGTGGCCAGCGAGCCGTTCGTCTTGCCGGACGGGGGCCTGATCGCCCTGACCGCCAGCCTCGGCACCGCGATGACGGCGGCCCGCCCGGCCATCTGGCTCGACCTCCTGCGGGCCGCGGACATGGCGCTCTATGCGGCCAAGCAGCGGGGGCGGAACCGCGTCGTCGCCAGCGGCGACGACGCCTGACGAAACGGCCCGGTCAGAGCAAGGTCCCGCTCAGGATCAGCGCCGCCACGCCGAAATAGATGACGAGGCCGGTGACGTCGACCAGCGTCGCCACCAGCGGCGCCGAGGCGCTGGCCGGGTCGAAGCCGGCCCGCTTCAGCAGGAAGGGCAGCATCGAGCCCATCATCGAGCCGAAGGTGACGATGCCGATCAGCGCGCCGCCGACCGTCGCCGCGATCAGCATCCAATGCGGCCCGTAATCGTAGAAGCCGAGCCATTGCCAGAGCGCGATGCGGACGATGCCGATCGCGCCGAGGATCGAGCCCAGCACGAGGCCCGAGGGCAACTCCCGCAGGATGACCCGCCACCAGTCCTTCAGCGTGATCTCGCGCAGCGCCAGCGCCCGGATGATCAGCGAGGTCGCCTGCGAGCCGGAATTGCCGCCCGAGCTCATGATCAGCGGGATGAACAGCGTCAGTACGATCGCCTTCTCCAGCTCCGTCTGGAAGAACTGCATGGCCGAGGCGGTCAGCATCTCGCCGAGCAGCAGGATCGAGAGCCAGCCGGCGCGCTTGCGGATCATCGCGAGGAAGCCGATCTCGTTATAGGGCTCGTCGAGCGCCTCCATGCCGCCGAGCTTCTGCACGTCCTCCGTCGTCTCCGCGATCATCGCGTCGATGACGTCGTCGAAGGTGACGATGCCGATGATGCGGTCTTCGGCATCGACGACGGGGACCGAGAGCAGGTCGTATTTCGTGATCAGCCGCGCGACATCCTCGCGATCGACCTCAGGCGCCACCGTGATGGGCTTGTGCGCCGGCACGACCGACTCGACGGGCGCTGCAGGGTCGCCGCTGATCAGCCGGCGCAGCGAGACGGCGCGGACGAGCTTCTTCGTCGCCGGATCGAGCACGTAGATCGCATAGACCGTCTCGCGCGAGCGCTCGACGCGGCGGATGTAGTCGAGCGTCTGCTGCACCGTCCAGGTCGACGGCACGCTGACGAATTCCGTCGTCATGATCGAGCCGGCGCTGTGCTCGGGATAGGCCAGCAGCTTGCCGAGATCGGTGCGGGTCTGGCGGTCGAGGCGCGCGCTCAGGCGCTGCCGGGTCTCGTCGTCGAAGTCCTGGAAGACGTCGGCGGCGCGGTCGGCCGACATGGCCGTGAGGAAGGCCCCGGCACGGTCCTCCGGCAGCAATGCCAGCGCCTCGGCGGCGTCGGCCAGCTCCGGCTGGTCGAGCACCTCCACGGCGCGCTCGAACGGCAATTCCTGCAGGATATGCGCGATGGTCGCGCTGTCCTGCTCGTTGAGCGTCTCGACGATGTCGGCGACATGCTCTTCCGCCAGAGTCCTGGCAACGACGACCGACAGCAGGTCGGGGGCGAGTTCGATCTCGTTCATGGCTCTTATTCCTGGCGATCGGCCGTCGGCACCGATCGCAAGGCTGAGCCGGGGACCCGGATCAGCCGCGCGAGGCGGCAGCAGACGGCTTCGACTGTCGACTGGGACTGTCGTCGGGCATCGGGTCTGGTTGTCCTGTGAGTGCCGGCTGCGGGAGCCGGCGACGGCTGGCCACATGCACCCGCAACGCCTCGTCGTCAAACGTTTTTTTGGCGATGCAGCATCGATCTCGGGCCTTGGTCGGGAGGGGGGCGGCGACTATGGTGGCTGGGACGGAATCGGCGGCCAGCCGCCGCTGCCGCCGCACTCTTCTCCGACGCCGGACCCCATGCGATGACCCTGACRATCTATGGCTGCTACCGCTCGCGCGCGACGCGCGTCATCTGGCTCGCCAACGAGCTCGGACTGCCGTTCCGGCACGTGCCGGTCATCCAGGCCTATCGCCTCGCCGACCCGCAGGCACCCGGCGTGCCGCTGCACACACGCAGCCCCGACTTCCTGAAGGTCAATCCGAACGGCCATATCCCCAGCATCGACGATGACGGCTTCAAGCTGCATGAATCGCTGGCGATCAACCTCTATCTCGCCCGCAAGCATGGCGGGCCGCTGGCGCCGAAGGACGCGCAGGAGGAAGGGCTCGCCGTCATGTGGGCGCTCTGGGCGGCGACCGAATGCGAGACGCATGCGCTCAGCCTGCAGCAGCACCTCGCCGCTTTCCCGCCCGAGAAGCGCAAACCTGAGGTGGTCGAAGCGGCGCTCGCGACGCTGGCCGCCCCCTTCGCCGTGCTCGACCGCACGCTGGTCGAGGGCAAGGGCCATGTCATGGGCGGGCGGTTCACCGTCGCCGACATCAACGTCGCCGAGGTCATCCGCTACGCGAGGCCCGCCACGCAGCTCTTCGACGCCCATCCGAACGTGAAGGCCTGGCTCGAGGCCTGCCAGGCGCGGCCGGCTTTCCAGGCGATGTGGCAGGCGCGCGACGCCGAAGCCGCCTGAACAAAGGCCCGAACACAGGAAACGGGTGGAGCGGACGGCGGCATCCGCCTAGACCAAGCCACCTTTGACGGAAGCGCACCGTCATTCCGGGCCTGACCCGGAATCCATCGTCGAGCGCTGCGTTCTACGATGGATTCCGGATCGGCGCCGCTATGCGGCCTGTCCGGAATGACGGCGGATTTCCGGCGAGGCCAGGCGCCGTGCCCAGTTCCTCCTAACCACAGGCCTCCCATGTCCGCCCTATCCAAGCAGCCCGTCATGGATCTCGGCGACTGGCTGCTGCTGATCCTGCTCTCGCTGCTCTGGGGCGGGTCGTTCTTCTTCGGGAAGATCGCCGTCTCGGAATGGCCACCGCTGGCGGTGGTGCTCGCGCGGGTCGGGCTGGCGGCGGCCACATTGCTGCTGGTCGTCAGGCTGTCGGGACTGTCGATGCGCGTCGGCGGGCGGATGTGGCTCGCCTTCTTCGGCATGGGGCTGCTCAACAATCTGATTCCGTTCGGGCTGATCTTCTGGGGCCAGACCCAGATCGCCAGCGGGCTGGCCTCGATCCTCAACGCCACGACCCCGCTCTTCGGCGTCGTCGTCGCCCATGTCTTCGGGCAGAACGAGAAGGCGAGCGGCCTGAAGATCGCCGGGGTCRCCGCCGGCATCGTCGGCGTCGCGATCCTGATGGGCCCCGACGCGGTTGGCGGCGTCTCGGGAGCGCTGCTGCCCCAGCTCGCCTGCCTTGCCGCCGCGCTCTCCTATGGCTTCGCCGGCTTGTACGGCCGGCGCTTTCGCGAGCTGCCCCCGCTGGTCACGGCAACCGGACAGGTCAGCGCCACCACCGTGATGACCATTCCGCTGGTGATCGCCTTCGATCCGCCCTGGCTGCTGCCCGCTCCCAGCACCCCCGTTGTATTCTCGCTCGTCGGGCTCGCGATCCTCTCGACGGCGCTCGCCTACGTCATCTTCTTCCGGGTCATGCGCCGCGCCGGCGGCACCAATGTCATGCTGGTGACGTTCCTCGTCCCGGTCAGCGCCATTCTGCTCGGCGCGACCTTTCTCGGCGAAGCCCTGCTGCCGCGGCATTTCCTGGGAATGGCGGCCATCGCCGCCGGGCTCGCGCTGATCGACGGCAGGCTGTTCCGGGCGAGGCGCACGCGCCCAGCTTGAGACCAAAGGCTTTATTGCCAAAAAATTATGAATTGTTCTAGAGTCGACTTGTCGGCTGGAGACTATATTGGCCCGCCCTACTGACTGAGATATCGCGACAAGCGATACGGGGAACAGGGGACGACCATGGATGTACGGCAACTGCGGTGCTTCATCGCGGTGGCGGAAGAGTTGCATTTCGGTCGCGCGGCCGAGCGTCTCGGCGTGGCCCCCCCGGCCCTTTCCCGCCAGATCAGCGCGCTCGAGGACGAGCTCGGCGTCAACCTCCTGACCCGCACCACCCGGCAGGTSGCGCTSACCCGCGCCGGSCTGMTSATGCTCGAGGAGGCCAAGGGCATCCTCGTCAARATGGARCAKGCCTCGCGCGCSGTGCGSGAAGCCTCGCTSGCSTCGRGCAAGGTGCTGCGCGTAGGCGCGATCGACGCGGCGTCGTCGAGCTTCCTGCCGGAGGCGCTGATGACCTTCCGCAAGCGTTTCCCCGGCACCGAGATCAAGTTCGTCGAGGCGATGACCGCCGCGCTGGTACAGATGCTGGAAGCCGGCAAGCTCGACCTCGCCCTGGTGCGCCCGCCGCGCAAGCCGACCGACTGCGCCTTCGAGATCCTGCGGGTCGAGCGCCCGATCGTGGTGCTCGGCGAAGACCATCCGCTCGCGGCGCGTGACCACCTGACCATGCACGACCTCGTGGGCGAGCCCTTCGTCGTGCCCTCGAAACGCATCCGGCCTTATGCCTACGATCTCGTGATGGCCTATTTCGAGAGCGTCGGCGCCGTTCCCAACGTCACCATCGAGGCGACCGAGAAGCCGGCGATGATGTCGGCCGTCGCAGCCGGGCTCGGCATGGCGCTCGCGCCCGACTGGGTCTCGCGACTGACCTTTCCGGGCGTGACACTGCGGCGGCTGCGCGGCGCGATGCTCGACCCGCCGCCGCCCGGCGCGCTGGTCGGCGTCGCCTGGCGGCCGCAGCAGAAGCTGCCGTCCCGGGACGATTTTCTCGCGATCCTGCGCGAGAGCGTGACGCTGATCGAGGAGCGCCACGTCCTGCCTCACGCAACCCCGCCGAAGCCGCAAAAGCGGCCGGCCCGGATCCAATAAGCCAGCCGGAGGAGCCTCATGAGTTTGAACCAGATAGAACGGGCGCAAGGATTGCGCGTGCGCTCGACGCAGGATCTCGCCGGCGGCCTGTTCATGATCCTGCTCGCGCTGATCGCCTTCGTCTTCGCCTGGGAGCTGCCGGCCGGAACGCTGCGCCAGCTCGGCCCCGGCATGCTGCCGAAAGCCTTCGCGGTGATCTGCGGCGCCCTTGGGCTCATGCTCGTGCTGTCGTCGCTACGCTACAATGGCGAGCAGCTGAGCGGCTGGTCCTGGAAGGGCATTTTCTACGCCCTCGGCGGGGCCTGCCTGTTCGCGCTGACGATCCGCGGCTTCGAGATCGGGCCGATCCGGATCCCGGCGCTGGGGCTGCTCGTCTCGGGACCGCTCCTCGTCTTCTTCGCAGGCCTCGCCGCGGATGACCGCAGGCTCAAGGAATTGCTGATCTTCGCCGTGGCGATGTCGGCAGCCTGCATCCTGATGTTCAAATATGCGCTGAGCCTGCCGATCCCGCTCGCGCCCTGGCTTCTGGGTGTTTGAGCGATGATGGAGACATTTTCCCACCTCTCGCTCGGCTTCGGCGTCGCGCTGACGATGCAGAACATCGCGCTGTGCTTCGTGGGCTGCCTCGTCGGCACCCTGATCGGCGTGCTGCCCGGCGTCGGCCCGATCGCAACGATCTCGATCCTGCTGCCGATCACCTTCGGTCTCGATCCGACCGGCGCGCTGATCATGCTCGCCGGCATCTATTACGGCGCCCAATATGGCGGCTCGACCACCGCGATCCTGGTCAACATCCCGGGTGAGGCCACCGCCGTGGTGACCACGCTCGACGGCCACCAGATGGCCAAGCAGGGCCGCGCCGGCATCGCGCTCGGCACTGCCGCCATCGGCTCCTTCGTCGCCGGTTGCGTCGCCACGGTCGCCATCGCCGCGCTCGGCGCGCCGCTGACCAAGATGGCGCTGCTGTTCGGCCCGGCCGAATATTTCTCGCTGATGGTGATGGGCCTGTGCTTCGCGGTCGTGCTGGCGCGCGGCTCCATCCTCAAGGCCTTCTGCATGATCATGCTCGGGCTTCTGCTCTCGACGGTCGGGACGGATCTCGAGACCGGCCAGGAACGGCTGAGCTTCGGCATCCCGGCCCTGTCCGACGGCATCGACTTCTCGGTGCTGGCGATGGGCGTGTTCGGTTTCGCCGAGGTGCTGCGCAACCTCGAGAACCCCGAGGCGCGCGACGTCGTCAAGGCCAAGATCGGCCGGCTTCTGCCCGGCTGGAGCGACATCAAGCAATCGGTGGCGCCGGTGCTGCGCGGCACCGCGATCGGCGGCGTTCTCGGCATCCTGCCCGGCAACGGCGCGGTGCTGGGCCCCTTCGCCAGCTATACGATGGAGAAGAAGCTCGCCAAGGATCCCTCGCGTTTCGGCAAGGGGGCGATCGAGGGCGTGGCGGGGCCGGAATCGGCCAACAATGCCGGCGCGCAGACCGCCTTCATCCCGCTGCTGACGCTCGGCATCCCGCCGAATGCGGTGATGGCGCTGATGGTCGGCGCGATGACGATCCACGGCATCATCCCCGGCCCGCAGGTGATGACCCGCAATCCGGAGCTGTTCTGGGGCATGATCGCCTCGATGTGGATCGGCAATCTGATSCTGCTCGTSMTCAACCTGCCGCTGGTCGGCATSTGGGTGAAGCTGCTGCAGGTGCCCTACCGGCTGATGTTCCCGGCGATCCTGATCTTCTGCTGCATCGGCATCTATTCGGTGAACAACCAGCCGATGGRCGTCGCCTTCACCGCGATGTTCGGCCTGTTCGGCTATCTGCTGATCAAGCTGGGCTTCGAGCCCGCGCCGATGCTGCTCGGCTTCGTGCTGGGCAAGCTGATGGAAGAGAAGCTCAGGCAGGCGCTGATCATCTCGCGCGGCTCGTTCGTGACCTTCGTGGAGCGCCCGATCTCCGCCGGGCTGCTCGTCGTCGCCGTGCTCGTGCTCGTCGTCGCGTTGCTGCCCTCGATCTCGAAGAAGCGCGACGAAGTCTTCACCGAATGACGGGGTTGCCGCCCCGGCGGCACCCCTCCACTCTCATCGTCAATAATCTCAGGGAGGAATGCCAATGAAGAAGCTCGTTCTCGGCCTTGCCGCCACCGCGGCGCTGGCCTTCGCCGGCGGCGCGCAGGCGCAGGGCTATCCGACGAAGCCCGTCACGATGATCGTGCCCTTCGCGGCCGGCGGCCCCACCGACATCATCGCGCGCATCGTCGCCGACAACATGTCGAAGACGCTCGGCCAGCAGATCGTCATCGAGAACGTCGCCGGCGCCGGCGGCACGACCGGCATCGCCCGCGCCCTCACGGCGACGCCGGACGGCTACACCATCGCGATGGGACATCTGGGCACCTTCTCGGCGGCGCCCGCCACCTATCCCGGCCTGAAATACGACCCGATCAACGGCATGCAGACGATCGGGCTTGCCGGCGGCACGCCGATCCTGATCGTGGCGCGCAAGAATTTCGAGCCGAAGGACCTCAACGGGTTCGTCAGCTATGTGAAGGCCAACGCCGACAAGGTGAACGAGGCCCATGCCGGCCTCGGCTCGGTCTCCTGGACGACCTGCACCCTGCTCAAGGGCGTTCTCGGCACGCCGAAGATCAATGCCGTCGCCTATCGCGGCACCGGCCCGGCGCTCAACGACCTCGTCTCCGGTCAGGTCGACTTCATGTGCGACCAGATCGTCTCGGTCGCCGAGCAGGTGCGCGCCAACTCGATCAAGGCCTATGCCGTCGCCTCGGCGCAGCGCTCGCCGGCGCTGCCGGACGTCCCGACCACCAAGGAAGCCGGCCTGCCCGAGTACCAGATCGAGGCCTGGAACGGCATCGCCGGGCCGAAGGGCCTGCCGAAGGAGGCCGTCGACAAGCTGGTCGACGCGCTGAACAAGGCGCTCAACGACGAGGGCACCAAGAAGCGCCTGCTCGATCTCGGCACCGTCCTGCCGACCGCCGAGGAGCGCACGCCGGCCGGCTTCGCCGCCCTGATCAAGCGCGATGCCGACAAGCTGACCCCGGCGCTTTCGGCTGCCCCCAAGCAGTAATCCCCCACTCTTTTGGGTTGCGTGACGGCGGGCCTTCGGGCCCGCCGTTTTCGTTCGAGCGTGCCCTTTCACCCTCCCCCGCCGCTGCGTTATCCCGACAAGACACTGAGCTAAAACGGCTTTCCGGAGCTTGTTTCAGACCGTTAACATCTCGTGACCGGGCCTGAGCGGAACTGGCGCTCCCCCTGCCGGTTCTTCCCCCACGAAGTTCGCTTCGACGCGAAGTTCACTTCGATAAGGAGAAGAACCATGATCAAGAAGCTTGCTTTCGTTGCGGCGCTCGCCCTCGTTCCGGCGACCGCCTTCGCCCAAACCCAGCAGCCCTCCGGCGGTGCCGTCGGCGGCGCGACCAGCGGCGCGGCGGCCGGTGCCGTGGGCGGCGCGGTGGTCGGTGGCCCGGTCGGAGCCGTGGTCGGCGGTGTCGGCGGCGCCGTGGTCGGCGCCATCGTCGGCGATGCGGCGACCCCGCGCTTCCGCACCTATGTCGTCGAGCAGCGCGTGCCGTCCTACACCTATGCCGAGCCGGTCGCGGTCGGCACCGTCCTGCCGGAACAGGGCGTGGTCTATCGCCCCCTGCCGGCGGAATACGGCCCGCAGGCGTCGGGCTACGCGTACACCGTGGTGAACGACCGCGCGGTCATCGTCGAGCCGCAAACCCGCCGCGTGGTACAGATCATCCAGTAACGACCGCTATCGCGCCGAAGGCACTGCCAGCGAAACCCGCCGGCCTTCGGCCACGGCCCGCCCCGAAACCGGGGCGGGCTTTTTTTATTTTTCGCAAGACGCCGGATCCATCGGGAACAGGAAGGCGGCAGCGCAGTTTCCCCGGGGCAAGGGGGCGCAATCGACGTCGGAGGACGATTATGATCAAGCGTATCCTGATTGCGGCTGCTTTCGCGGCCGTCCCTGTCGTGGCGTTCGCGCAAACAACCGGGCCGATCATCCGCGATCCCACGGGCGGTTCGACGCGCGACCCTGCCCTGGCTGAACCCATGTTCGGCACCTTCGCCCCGGCTCCGATGCACGAGGCCGCCGGCGGGATGATGATCAGCGATGAGGCGGCCTTCCGGAACTACGTGATGGCGCAGCACGTGCGGTCCTATCACTATCGCCAGCCGGTCGAGGTCGGCACGATGCTGCCGGCGCGAGGCGTGACGTTCCACGCGGTGCCGACGGAATATGGCGCGCATGGCTATCGCTACACGGTGGTGAACGACCAGGCCGTCATCGTCGAGCCGCGCACGAGGCGCGTCGTCGAAGTGATCGAATAGCCCTTTCGGCTGCTCGGAGGGGCTCGTGCCGGCAAAACGGCGCGGGCCCATTTTTCGGCCTGGTTCAGCGCGTGCCGAACATCCGGTCGCCGGCATCGCCCAGACCGGGCACGATATAGCCGTGATCGTTGAGCTTCTCGTCGATGGCGGCGGTCCAGATGCGGACATCCGGATGGGCGCCACGCAGATGTGCGATGCCTTCCGGCGCGGCGAGCAGGCAGACGAAGCGCAGATCCTTCGCGCCGCGCTCCTTCAGGCGTTCCATCGCCGCCACGGCGGAGTTGGCCGTCGCCAGCATCGGGTCCATCACCACGATCATGCGGTCGGCGATGTCGGACGGCGCCTTGAAGTAATACTCCACCGCCTGCAGCGTATCCGGGTCGCGATAGAGGCCGATATGAGCGACGCGGGCAGCCGGCACCAGCTCGAGCATGCCGTCGAGAAAGCCGACGCCCGCGCGCAGGATCGGGGCGAAGACCAGCTTCTTGCCGGCGATGACCGGCTGCATCGATGTCTGCAGCGGCGTCTCGATCTCGATCAGCTCGGTCGGCAGGTCGCGCGTCACCTCATAGCAGAGCAGCATGCCGATCTCGTTGAGGAGCTGGCGGAAGCTCTTGGTCGAGCGGTCCTTCTCGCGCATCAGCGTCAGCTTGTGCTGGACCAGCGGATGGTCGACGACGGTGACACCGTCCTGGCTCAAGGTCATCGATTCCCCTTCCCTGTTCTCGGTGCCCCGAGCATCTTCGTCACGCCGTCATTCCGGGCGAAGCGAAGCGCAGACCCGGAATCCATCGCAGAGCACCGAGCCCGGTGATGGATTCCGGATCGGCGCCGCTATCGCGGCTTGTCCGGAATGACGAGGCGGATAGCATAGATCCGCTCAGAATACCGTGCCGTCGCTGATGATGGCGAGGGGCGGGCCTCCATCCACACGCTTTTCGCGCGCGATGCGCCGGCCGGCGGCCCAGCTGCCGCCTTCCAGCACCTTGGCGAGCGGCAACTCCTCGCGCGAGCGGCCGAGACGCTTGCGGACGATCGAGCCGACCTCATCCAGCAGCGCGACGGTCAGCGCACGCCATTCCACCACGAGGGCCGAGGAGACCTCATGGGGCTTTGCCCGGTCGGCCTCGTCCTTGAGCGCGATCACGCCGAGATCGAGGAAGAGTCCGCCATTACGGTATTCCGGCAGGCCGGTGAGATCGTCGATGTCGACGACGGCAATGCCGGCCCATTCCAACGGCTCGATCAGCGAATAGGTCAGCCATTGCGAGAGCTTGTGGAAGGGAACGAGCCCTTCCGTGACCTCACCCATGGCGATCAGCGGATGGCGCCAGGTGTCGCCGAGCGCCACGCCGGCGAGCGTCAGGCGCGACGGCCAGATTCCGCCGAAGGTCGCCAGCACCTCGCCCAGCATGTGGCCGGCCCGGACGGTTCCCGTATCGGCAGCCGTCGAGAAGCGGTCGAACAGCTCACCGGGGCGTGACAGGCCCTGCCGCTCCAGCTCCTCGCCAAGTCGATTGAGCAGGGCGGCGCGCCCTTCGAGCGCCATCAGCGGGTTGGCCGGCCCCACTTGGAAACCCTGTGCCAAAGAGGCCTCGTCGAGATGTCTCAACGCCTCCGCATCGGCGCGCAGGGGGGCGGCCGGGTCGCTGGAGAACAGGCCCGCCGCGAACATGTCGAGCGAGGCGAGCGCCAGCCCTTCGGAGCGACCGATCTCGCGGCCCGCCGCAGCGTCGCGATAGCGCCAGTCCGGCCCGGCGCCGGCGTCGAGCAGCACGCTGACCACGGCGAGGTCATAAGCAGCGCGGCCACGCGCGGCAGGGTCCGGAAAGTGCGCGGCGGCGTCGAGCCGCTGCCAGCGGTCGTCCCCCGCCAGGACGAAATGGCGCCAGCGCGCATGGAAGGGGATGTCCAGCGTCGGGTAATTCGCGCGGATGGTGTCGAGGACATAGTCGGCGCAGGCCTCCAGCCGCTCGGGATGCATGCTGAAATGCAGGAGCCGCCCGGCAAGGCCGAGCTCCAGCATCTCCTGCGCGCGGGCGCGGACGGCCGCAGGCTTCAACAGGGCGCGGAACGCCTCGGGATTGGAACTCGGCATGGAGCTGCGGCTTTCGTCGCTGAGAATTTGCGTCGCTTGGAATCGGCTCGCTCAGAACTTGTCGAGCTCGCGGCCGACCGTGGCCTTGAGCGCGTTGTCGCCCGGTGCGCCCTCGGGCGAGTAATAGCCCGCCGCCTTCTTGGCCTCGATCTCGACCGAGGCGTCGAGCGGAATCAGCTCCGGGGGAATCGCGACGCGCTCGCCGATCACGATGCCGCTCTCGACCATGGCGTCGTATTTCATGTTCGACATCGACATCAGCCGGTCGATATGCGTGACGCCGAGCCAGTGCAGCACGTCCGGCATGAGCTGCTGGAAGCGTGCATCCTGCACGCCCGCGACGC
>NZ_JBFRDQ010000002.1:0-70251 GCF_052113865.1 Allobosea sp. TAB14
GCCGGGGCCGGTGCCGACAGAGACGACCTTCACGCCCGTGCCGACAGAGACGACCTTCACGCCCGGATGGGCCTTCTCGAACATCGGCCCGAGATAGTCCTTGACGTAATCGACCATGTTCTGGTCGCCCGCGGAGGCGACGTTGAGGGTCTGCGCGGATAGCGGCGATGCCGGCTCGCAGAAGATCTACGAGAAGCTCGACGCCCAGAAGGGTTCGGCCACGACCGATTTCGACGTCGTCGTGATCCACCAGAAGGCCGCCGGCCAGATGGTCAAGGAAGGCCTGCTCGCCAAGTACACGGCCAATGTCGACACTTCGAAGCTCGTTTCCAGCGAGACGGCGAAGAACTCGCTCGGCTCCGACGTCTCCGGCTATGTCATGCCGATGTTCCAGTCGCAGACGGCGCTCGCCTACAACGCCGACATGCTGAAGAACCCGCCCGCCAACTTCACCGAGCTGAAGGAGTGGGTGAAGAAGAACCCGAAGCAGTTCGGCTATAACGGCATCAAGGGCGGCATGTCCGGCGTCGCTTTCGTCGCCGGCTGGGTCTACGCCTTCGGCGGCGACGCTAACAAGCTGATCCAGGGCCCTTATGACGCGGCCGAGAAAGCCAAGTGGGACGCCGCCTTCGGAGAGCTCAAGGAGTTCAACAAGAACGCCGTGATCACCCCCGGCAATGCCGGCACGCTCGACATGCTCAACCGCGGCGAGATCGCGATGGGACCGGTCTGGGTCGACATGTTCTATTCCTGGCAGGCCGACGGCAAGCTGCCGCCGAGCATGAAGCTGAAGCTCGCCTCGCCCGGCATGCCCGGCCAGCCGATGTATTATTCGGTTCCGGAGAAGTCGGCTCAGAAGAAGCTGGCCGAGGAGTTCATCGCGCTCGCCACCTCGCCGCAGGTCCAGGCCGACGGCATCGTCAAGAAGTTCAACTGGTATCCGGGCATCGACGCCAAGAACCTCGAAGGCAAGCTCGACAAGGCCGCCTGGGACAAGCTCTTCACCGACATCACCCCGGCCGACCTGTCCAAGAACGCCAAGCCCTTCCCGATCGCGCCCTACTTCAACGACATCCTCGAGGGCTACGAGAAGAAGGTCGCGAACTGATCTGCTTACGACGGGATGATGCGGGGAGACACCGCGTCATCCCGGGCTGAGCGAAGCGAACACCCGGGATCCATGCCGGAACGGTTCAGGCATGGATCCCGGATCGGCGCGGCTGACGCCGCTTGTCCGGGATGACCTCGCGGTTCCGGATGCCCACCACCCATTCGTCGCTGAGAGCGCCGCTCGCCATGAGCCTTTCCCAACGCAATCTCGCCTTGCTGCTGATCGCGCCCGGCCTCGCGCTCGTGGCCGCGCTGTTCATCTATCCGCTCAGTTTCTCGCTGATCTCGGCCTTTACCGGGCCGGAAGGCGGCTTCTCGCTGCAGGCCTTCGGCAAGGCCTGGGAGCTCTATTCCGGCGACGTCGTCTTCACCGTCGTCATCGTGCTCGCCTCCTGCCTGTTCACCGCGATTGCCGCGATCGTCATCGCCGGCACGCTGACGCTCGGCGAGAATCCTTACATCGTCGGTACGCTGAAAGCGCTCTATCGCTGGCCGCTCTTCATCCCCTTCATCGTCGCGGCGCAATGCATGCGCACCTTCCTCGCCAAGAACGGGCTGATGAACAACAGCTTCGTCTCGCTGGGCCTGATGGAGCCGCTGCAGGCGGTGAGCTTTCTCGACTGGCGCGGCATCATCGCGACCTTCGTCTGGAAGCAGACGCCCTTCGTCGCGCTGCTGCTCGCCGGCGCGTTGGCCTCGATCGACCGCGCCACGCTCGAAGCCGGCCGCAATCTCGGCGCTTCGCGCCTGCGGGTGATGATCGAGCTCGCCCTGCCGCAGGTGATGCCGACGCTGCTCGTCGCGCTCGTCCTCTCCTTCGTGACGATGCTCTCGGTGCTCTCGGTGCCCATGATGGTGGCGGGTTCGCAGCCGACCATGCTGACCGTCGACATGGCCTTCCGCATCAATGCCTATGGCGACTACGCCACGGCCAACGCACTCGGCGTCATCACCTATCTGATCTCGGCCGGCGCGGCGATCATCTATCTCAAGCGCGGCATGGCCAAGGAGGGCACGCCATGATGCGGCTTGCTTCCACCGCGCGGGCGACGATCGCTGCCTTCCTGCTCGCCGCCTTCGCCTTCGTGCTGATCGGCCCGCTCGCGAACCTCGCGCTCTGGTCCGTCGCCGAGCGCTGGTACACGCCCTACAAGCTGCCGGTCGTCTACGGCACGCGCTACTGGGAGCAGGTCTTCCGGCCGACCGGCGACGCCATGGCTTCGCTCGGCACCTCCGTCTGGATCGCGGTGCTGACGGTCATTGTCGCGCTCGCGCTGTCGATCCCGGCCGGCTACGCGCTGGCACGATTGAAGCTGCCGGCGCGCGCCTTCTTCATGATCCTGTTCCTGCTGCCGCAGGCGTTTCCCTCGGTTGCGATCTACATCAACGTCGCCCGCATCTTCTACCAGCTCGGCATCAACGGCACGGTCTTCGCCGTCGTGCTGGTCCATGCCGCCCATGGTCTCGTCTATTCCGTCTGGATCGCGGCGGCGGCCTTCGGCGCCGTCGACAGGGACCTGGAACTGGCCGCCCGCAATATCGGGGCTTCCCCGCTCAAGGCCTTCTTCTCGGTGACGCTGCCGCTGGCTGCGCCCGGCATCATCGCGAGCGGCATCTTCGTCTTCCTGGAGTCGCTCGACGAGTTCACCGGCACCTTCTTCGTCGGCGTGCCGCAGGTCACGACGCTGCCGCTGCTGCTCTACAACGCGGCGATGGGCGGCAATTATCAGGTCGCCTCGATCACCGCGCTGATCCTGCTGGTGCCCTCGGTGCTGTTCATGCTGTTCATCGAGCGCTTCCTGCGCGCCGATGTGCTGGCCAAGGTCGGTGCCTGAGCGGCATCGGCCGATTGTCCGGCGCCTCCGGCGGGCGTAAGCGCTTGTCGATGACGATCGGTCAGAGATTAGCCTTCGACCTGCGCCAACTCGCGGTCTTCTGCGCCGTCGTCGAGACGGGCAGCATGACCAGGGGCGCCCGCCAGCTCGGCCTGACGCAATCGGCCGCCTCGCAGCTCGTCGCCGCGCTGGAGAAGGCGATGGGCGTTCCGCTGATCGACCGCGATATCCGCCCGCTCCGCGCCACCATGGCCGGGCGACTGCTGGCCGAGCGCGGGCAGGAGTTGCTGCGGCAGGCGCATGAGCTCGACACCGCCGTGCGCCTCAATGCCCGCGACGCCATTCCGGCGCTCAGGATCGCGATGATCGATTCGCTCAGCACGACGCTGGGGCCGGATTTCATCCGTGAATTGCGCAAGAGCTTTCCGCGCTGCGCCTTGATCGCCAATCCGCGCGAGCTCAGCGAGCAGCAGTTCAACGCCCGCCAGATCGACATGATCGTCGGCGTCGACTTTCTGCAGGAGGTCGAGACGGCGATGGCGATTCCGCTGCTGGCGGAGCCTTTCGCGCTGGCCTTGCCGGCCGAGTGGGACATGGAGGTCGGCAAGCTTTCCGATCTGAACGGCCGCAGCATGATCCGCTACACGCTGCGCACCAGCACGGGCCGGCAGGTCGAGCAGGCGCTGAGCCGGCTGCGGCTCGATTTTCCGCGCGAGGTCGAGAGCGATACGGCCGAGACGGTGCTGACCATGGTTTCCGCCGGGCTCGGCTGGGCCATCACCACGCCGCTGATGGCGCTGCAGGCCCGTTCGCGCCTGGCCGGCGTGCGGCTGCTGCCGGTGCCGGGGCTGAGCCTGCGGCGGCGGGTCGATCTCTATGCCCGCAAGGGCGAGCTCGGCGCGATTCCCCAGGAGATCGCCGCCATCCTGCACACGCTCATCCAGGACAAGCTCGTGCCGGAATTGCGGGAGGTCGCACCCTGGATCGGCGACGGCTTGCGGGTTTTCCCCCAGCCCCGCGGCTGATGCGCTTCAGGCCTTCGCGCCTGCCGAGCCGAGATAGTCGACGGTGCAGGCGATGTGCAGCTTCATCACCGCGATCACCTCCTCCAGCGTCGCATGCTCCTCATCCGTGCCCATGCTGATCGGGGAGGGGCCGCAGATCAGCGCCGGTACGCCGCGCCAGCGCCAGTAGCGTGTGTCGGTGCCGCCGAGGCTTGAGACGGGCGGTGCGTCATGGCCGAGCAGGTCGCGGATATTGCCGCGCAGGATATTGGCCATCTCGCTGAAGGGGTCGGTCAGGCTCGCCGGATAGCTGTGGTCCTCGTTCACGACCATCTCGCAATCGGCTTCGCGGGCGAGGGCTTCGAGATCGGCGCGGATCGCGTCGCGGTCCGAGCCGATGGGCATGCGCATGTCGAGATGAGCGATGCAATGCGTCGGGATCTGCGTCGCCTTCTGCCCGCCCTGCATGATGCCGACATTGACGGTGATGCGCCGGGCGATGTCTGCGGCACCTTTCCCAAGATTGTGGTCGGCCGCCGCGATGGTCTCGGGCGAGGTCAGCACCGCGTCGATCTCGGGCGGCAGCGTCGCGAGCTTGAGGTGGTAGCGGTCATAGATCAGGTTCACCAGCCGGCTGACATCGGCGATGGGGTTGCGCGCCCGGTGCGAATAGCCGCCATGGCCGCCGATGCTCTTCGCCGAAAGCGAGAAGCGCAGCGTGCCCTTTTCGGTGAAGCGCAGATTGGAGAGGCCGCTCGGCTCGCCATTGAGGCAGCAATCGCCGACCATCTCGCTCTCGAAATTGTCGAACAGGAATTTCGTGCCGTAGCGCCCGCCCGACTGCTCGTCGGAGACGACGGTCAGCGTCAGCGCGCCGTTCAGCCAGCCGCGATAGGGGTAGAGCCAGCAATAGGTCAGGATCGAGGCGAGCGTGCCGGTCTTCATGTCGGAAGCGCCGCGGCCCATGATCTTGCCGTCGACGATCTCGGCCTCCCAGAGCCTCTCATTGGTGACCGGGAAGATGTCCATATGGCCGTTGAGCACGAGATGGCGGCCGGGATTTCCGGTCTCCCAGCGGCCGATGATGTTCGGCATCTCCGGCGTGAAGGCCTCGGTGCGATGTGGCACGCCCGCCTTGTCCAGCAGCTCGCGCACGAAGTCTGCGGCCTCGCGTGTATCGCCTGGCGGATTGACGCTCTTGATGCGCAGGAAGCGTTGCAGCAGCGCCAGAATCTCGTCGCGGCGCGCATCGACGGCCTGGAGCAGCTCGGCCTTGAGCTTGGCGGGGTCCCTGGTCATCGTGCTACCGGCAGCTTGCATGGTTGGATCGTCGTTGGCGCGATCCAACCATGGCGAGGCTCGTGGCTGGCTCTTCATGGTGAAATTTAATGAAGAGCATCAGCTTGCCTTCTTCTGTGGCGGGGGGCTCTGCCCTCAGCCCTTGCCGCGCAGTGACATGGCGCGGGTGATCTCGGTCTTCTCCAGCCGGCAGGCGACGCAATAGGCCGGGTTGAAGACGTTCGCGATATCGTAGCGCACCGCCTGTCCGAGCAGATGGCTGGCCTCGACGGCATCGACGCCGAGATCGGCCTGGATCCAGCGCAGCATCTCGGTGGTCGCGAATTGCAGCGGCTGGTCGAGCGGGCGCCCGGCGGCGATGACCAGCAGATCGGTCGCGGTCTCGCCGCGCGGCCAGCGCAGGCCCTGCTGCTTGCGCAGCTCGACGCGGAACTCGACCTCGAACGAGGTCTCGACGCCGGTGCCGGCGATCTCGCCGTCACCCTGGCAGGCATGGCCGTCGCCGAGGAAGAACAGGGCGCCGGCCGCGAAGACCGGGAAGGCGATGGTCGCGCCCGGGCCGAAGAACCGATAGTCCATATTGCCGCCATAGGGGCCGCTCGTCGCCGTCGAGATCGCCTGGCCGCGCTCGGGCGCGACGCCGAAGCAGCCGAGCATCGGCTTGAGCGGGAAGCTCCACTCCTTGATGCGCGGCGAGGGATCGAGCAGCTTCACCGTGCCGGCCGTCGCATCGATCGCCCATTCATACCGTTCGCGCTTCGGCAGATCGGCCAGCGCGGCCGGGTCGAGCACGCCGGGCGCCAGCGGCGAATAGGTCCAGCCGGTGCCGCGATTCGGCGTCATCCGCTCGATCGTCACCAGCAGCGCGTCGCCGGGCTCGGCGCCGGTCACGAAGAACGGACCGGTCATCGGGTTGCCGCGCGGCGCCTTCTGGCCGCCGTCATGCCCGACCCCGGCCGCGTCGAGCGTCGTCGTGACGACGCTGTCGCCGCTTGCGATTTCCAGCACGGCCGGCAGGGTGCCGATCACGTTCGAATACTGCGTCGGCTGGAAATGATGGCGCGTCATGACGGACCTCTGCTGCGGCAAGCTTACGCGAAGCGGCGATCCGCTCCGTGGTGAAATCGTAAGGAAAGAAGCGCGGCCGGGAAGGGGCAATGACGGCAGGGCGCCCCGCTCGTTTCGCCGGGACAGGTCAGTGCCGAGTGCGAGACGCATGGATCGCCCGCCCGGCGCGGCGACAAAGGGAAGGCGATCAGCGGCTTGTCATCAGCCTGTCGCAAGAGGGCTTGCAGAAGCACCTTCCCCATCTTCTGCACCCGATGTCGATGTTTCGTTTCCTGACCCTTCGCAGTCTGCGCGCTTTGCTGACCATCGCGATCTGCGTGTCGGCCGTGTTCCTCGCCTTGCGCCTGGCCGGCGACCCGGCCGAGATCATGCTGCCGAGCGACACGCCGCCGGATGTGCGGGCTCATTATCGCGAGGCCTGGGGCCTCGACCGGCCGCTGGCCGAGCAATATCTGCGCTATGTCGCCAGCGCGGTTCGCGGCGATTTCGGCCTGTCCTTCGCCGATGACCGGCCGGCCTTCGCCGCCGTGGTCGAGGCCCTGCCGAAGACCTTCCTACTCGGCTCCTCCGCGCTGATGCTGGCGCTCCTCGTCGGCCTGCCGCTCGGCGTCCTCGCCGCCTTGCGCCACAACCGCGCCGCCGACCGGCTCGCCATGGCAGCGGCGGTGTTCGGCTATGCCATTCCCGTCTTCTTCCTCGGCATCCTGCTCATCCTGCTCTTCGCGCTGAAGCTGCGCGTGCTGCCCTCGGCCGGCTCGGACAGCCTCTGGCACCTGATCCTGCCGACGGTGACGCTCGGCCTGCCGCTCGCGGGAAGGCTTGCGCGCTTCGCCCGCACCGCGACGCTGGAAGTGCTGGGCAAGCCCTATATCCGGGCGGCGCGCGGACGCGGCGTGATGCCGCTTCGCGTGATCATCCGGCATGCCCTGCCCAATGCGGCGGTACCGCTGCTGATGTTCATCGGCATCGAGATCGGCCATATCCTCGCCGGCAGCGCGGTGGTCGAGACCATCTTCGCCTGGCCGGGGGTCGGCCGGCTCCTGGTCGATTCGGTTTCGACGCGCGACCTCGCCGTGGTCCAGGCCGTGATCTTCACCGTGACGGTCATCATGGTCGGCGCCAATCTCCTGGTCGATATCGTGCATATCCTCATCGATCCCCGGCTCGGCGGCTTCTCCCGCGCCCTTGGGAAACAGGCCTGATGGCGGCCGTCGACCTGTCCGCCGCGCCGGCGCCGGCCACCCGCGCCTCCGGCAACCGGATGTCGCCGGTCGTCAAGCTCTCGGCCGGTTTCCTGCTTGCCGTGGTGCTGGTCGCGCTGCTCGCGGATTGGCTGGCGCCGCTGCCCTACACCGCGCAGAACCTCGCCGCCCGGCTGAAGCCGCCTCTCACGGAAGCCGGGGGCACGACCCACTGGCTCGGCACCGACCAGCTCGGCCGCGACATCCTGAGCCGGATGATCTTCGCGGTCCGCACCTCGATCCTGATCGCCGTGATGGGCACCCTGATCGGCGCCGTGTTCGGCACGCTGCTCGGCTTCATCGCGGCGCGGCTGCGCGGCTTCGTCGACCAGGCCATCATGATGCTGGTCGATGCCCAGGCGGCGATTCCGGCGCTCTTCCTCGCGCTGACCATGCTGGCCTTCTTCGGCAACAACATCGTCCTGTTCATCATCCTCGTCAGCATCGACGGCTGGGATCGCTATACGAGGCTGGAGCGCGGGCTGGTCGTCTCCGAGCAGGAGAGCGACTACATCAATGCCGTCGAGGCGCTGGGTGCGAGCCCGTCGCGGGTCGTCCTGCGCCATCTCCTGCCCAATATCGCCGCGGCGCTGGTGGTCCAGGCGACGCTGAACTTCCCCGGCACGATCCTGCTCGAAACCTCGCTCTCCTTCCTCGGGCTCGGCGTGCAGCCGCCGGGCACCTCGCTCGGGCTGATGCTGGGCGAAGGTCGCCGCTACCTGCTGAACGCCTGGTGGATCGCGGTCTTTCCGGGCCTGACGATCTTCCTGACGACGCTGTCGATGAGCCTGTTCGGCGACTGGCTGCGCGATCGTTTCGACCCGACCAGCGAGAGGCACTGACGCGATGCGACCCGGTTTCTTCGCCGCCGCTCCCCGCCCGCTCGCGATCGCGCATCGGGGCGGAGCCCTGCTCGGGCCGGAGAACACGGCCGAGGCCTTCGCGTCTTCCGCCGGGGCCGGCGCCGAGATGGTTGAAACCGATCTGCGCCTGAGCGCGGACGGCGCGTTCGTCTGTCTGCACGATGCCGATCTGACGCGCCTTGCCGGCTATCCGCGACGGGTCGCCGACACCGATCTCGCGACGCTTCGGACCATCCTGCCCGGCCTGCTGACGCTCGACGAGGCGATCTCGGCCTCCGCGCCGCTCGGGCTCCTGCTCGACGTCAAGCTGCGCGACCCCGCCATCCTGCCACCGATCCTGGCCGCGCTGGAGGCCGCCGATGCGCTTCCGCGCAGCCTACTTGGCCTTCGCGACATCGATCTGATCGCGGCGGCGCGCCGGCTGTCGCCGGAGATCGCGATCCTGGCCTTGCTGCCCGACCCCGACAGCGTCGCCGAGGCGCGTGCTGCCGGCGCCGACGGGTTCCGCCTCTGGCAGGGCGATGCGACGCCGGAGCGGCTCGATGCGGTGCGCGATGCCGGCATGACAACCGTCATCATGGCCGGCCAGCCGCGTTCGGTGCCCGAGCCCGGCTATCCGCCTTTCCCGGTCGGCCGGATCGATGCGCAGGGCATCGCCCGCATTCTGGCGCTCGGTCCCGACGCCGTGATGCTCGATGATCCCAGCCTGCTTCTCTCGGCCCGAACTGTCACCGGCCCGTCGTCAATCTGATGCAAGGCAGCCGCATCGCGGCGCGGCTTGCCAGCGCCGCTCGATGTCTTGCGAGGAACCCCATGCCCGTCCTGTCCCGCCGCCGCTTCATTGAGGGCGCTGCCGCCCTGCCGGTCGCGTTCGCTCTGCCGACCGCCTTCGCCGCCGATGACGGTCGCCCGAACTTCACCGTCGCGGTGGCCGATCTGCCGGCGACGCTGGAACCGGCGCGCGAGCTCTCCAATGTCGGCACCCGCGTCACCTATTCGATCTTCGACACGCTGATCCGGCGTGATTTCCTCGGTGCTGCCGATGGCGGCGGTTCGGAACTCAAGCCGCATCTGGCGACCAAATGGGAGCGTGTCTCGCCGCAGGAACTCGTCGTCACGCTGCGCCAGGGCGTGAAGTTCCACAATGGTGACGAGCTGACCTCGGAGGACGTCGCCTACACCTTCCGCGAAGGCCGGATGTGGGGCGACAAGGCCCAGATCCCGGGCGGCAAGCCCTATTTCGGCATCCTCGCCGGCGTCGAGCCGATCGACCGCTACACCGTGCGCTTCAAGACCAAGGTCGCCGATGTGCTGCTGGAGCAGCGCCTCGCCTCCTGGTGCGCCTGGATCGTCAACAAGCGCGCCTATGAGGCGATGGGCTTCGAGGCCTATTCGCGCAAGCCCGTCGCGACAGGCCCCTACCGCGTCGTCTCGCATTCGGCCGCCGACGCCACGGTGCTGGAAGCCTTCGACGACTATTTCATGGGCAAGCCGACGGCCAAGCGCGTCATCTTCAAGCGCGTGCCGGAGCTGGCAGCGCGCGTTGCCGGCCTCGTCGCGGGCGATTACGACCTCGTCACCAATATCCCGCCCGACCAGATGAGCGTCGTCGGCGGCTACAAGGACATCGACGTGCGCTCGGTCGTGCTCGCGAATGTCCATGTCCTCGCCTATAACGAGCAGGACAAGGTGCTCTCCGACAAGCGCGTCCGGCAGGCGCTGAACTACGCGATCGACCGCCAGAAGCTGGTCGAGGCGCTCTGGCAGGGCACGGCGCAGGTGCCGGCGAGCCATAATTTCCCGGAATACGGCCCAATGTTCGTCGAGGGCCGCAAGCTCTCCTACGACCCAGCCAAGGCGCGGGCCCTGCTCAAGGAAGCCGGCTACAAGGGCGAGCCGATCGTCTACCGGACGCAGGCCAACTACTACACCAATGCGCTCGAGGCAGCGCAGATCCTGACCGAGCAGTGGAAGGCCGTCGGCATCAACGCCTCGCTGCAGGTCGTCGAGAACTCGACCCAGATGCGCGGCGCCAACACGCAGATCTTCAACTGGTCGAACTCCACGCGCTTGCCCGATCCGCTGGGGTCCATCTGGGTGGCCTGGGGCCCGGCCGGCGAGATCCAGGTCTCGAAGTTCTGGACCTCGACGCAGGCCTTCAACAAGGCAGGCACGGCGCTGGAGGCCGAGACCGATCCGGTGAAGCGCAAGGCGCTGTTCACCGAGATGCTCGACATCTGGGAGGACGAGGCGCCGGCGACGATCCTCTACCAGCCGAGCGAGGCCTACGCGATCAAGAAGTCGATCGGCTGGCGGCCGACGACCTTCTACTTCATGGACCTGCGACCGGACAATCTGAGCTTCGCCAGGGCCTGAGGCTTCGGTTCGGCCTCTGCAATGGGAAAGGGCGGCCATGGGCCGCCCTTTTTGCATTCGACGCCGTCACGGGCTTGCCGCGCCAGGTTGGAAACCCGTGAGCTCTACTGCCCGCCGCCGAGGATGAAGCGCCGGCCGTCCTGCTCGACGATATCGACATGCTGGGCGAAGGAACCGCTGCCGGCCGAATGCCGCGCGACGCGGGCCTCCTCCCGCGGCGGAGCGGCGAGATTGCGCCCCATCATCGTCGCCGCCGGCGCGAGATCGAGCAGCCCCAACACGGTCGGGCCGATATCGATGATACCGGCGGGTTCCTGCGAGACGCCGCCATGGCCGCTGGCATCGCCGAGGATCAGCACGGTGTTCAATTCATGCGGGTTGATGCCGCCATGCATGCCGCCACCGAGCGGCACGTCGCCCGGCGTCATCGCGCCGAGGCCGGGCAGGCCGTACTGATCGGCCTCGAGCGTCGATTTCAGGATGAACATCAATTCCGGCTGGCGCTCGGCATGGCCCGTATTCATCAGGCTCAATGAGAGCGTGCCCGCGACTTCGCCCTCGACGCCGTTACGGTCGCGCGAGAAGACATGGCCGATGGTGGGATGCTCCATCAGCCAGCTTGCGATGCGCTCGACTTCGCCGCGCTCGCCCTCGCGCAGGCGGATTTCACCGCTCATCCCGCCGGTGGCGACAAGGGGCGCGCCGTTGATCGCCTTCTCCGCGCTGAGGTCGAAGCCGGCCTCGCGCGCCGTCTCGAACAGCGGCTCGACCGAACCGGTCGAGATCTGCCCATGGTCGGAAGCGACGATCACCGCGATGCGCTCGGCATCGGCTTGAGCCTCGACCCAGTCGAGAATGCTGCCGAAGGCGCGGTCGGCTTCGCGCAGGCCGGCCATGGCTTCGGGAGAGCCGAGACCGCGATAGTGGAAGGTCGTGTCGGGCTCGTTGAACCAGATCAGGGCGACATCCGGCCGGAGTTCCGGCAGCACGATCTCGGTCATCACGCGCCCGCCATAGGCAAGCTCCTGCAGCCGGGGCAATTCGCGCTCCGGCAGCGGGCCGAGGCGGGCGATCGCCTGCTCGACCGCCTCCGGCGTCTGCGTCGCCCCGGCGCCGTGCATCGAGAAGGTCCAGTGCCCGTTGGCACGGGCGCGCGGATTGATGAAATGCGCCGAGCCGGCCGAACCGGTATGCACCACCGCCAGCCGCTTGCCGGCGCGGGCCAGCACGTCGCCGAAGGTGTCGGCGGCGAGCAGGCGCCCGTCATGATGCGCCTCGGCGCGGCGGATCTGGGCGGCATCGCTGGTATCGAACATCCGCTCGGGGATCGCCTCGCGATGATAGAAGGCGTTGCCGACGATGCCGTGGACGATCGGTGGCGCGCCGGCCGCGATCGAGCTCGTCGCCACCCGCGTCACCGAGGGAAAGACGCTCCGCGCCTGCCGGAACCAGGTTCCGCGCGCGGCGAGCCGCAGGATGTTCGGCGTGAGCTCGGGCGTGACGAGATCCGGCCGCAAGCCGTCGAAGACGGCGATGACGACACGGTCGGCGGTCGGCTGGTTGGGGCGGCTCATCTCGTCTCCGGGGTCGGCAAGGCAAACGGTCAGGCTGCGGCCATGGCGGGCGCCGCCGCCGCCAGATGGCAGGCGGCGAGCCGGCCATCGGCCACGGGCCGCAGCACGGGCACCTCCTCCCGGCAGCGGGCCACGGTGCGCGGGCAGCGCGGATGGAAGGCGCAGCCCGAAGGCCTGTCGACGGGATTCGGCGGGTCGCCCTTCAGGATGATGCGCCCTTGCGTGCCGCGCAACGGCGTCGGCACGGCCGAAACCAGCGCCKCCGTATAGGGATGGGCCGGCGCATGGAACAGCGCATCCGGCGGCCCCTGCTCGACGATGCGGCCGAGATACATCACCGCGACCTCGTCGGCGATCTGCCGGACCACCTTGAGATCGTGGCTGATGAAGAGATAGGCCATGCTGAAGCGCGCCTGCAGATCCTGCATCAGGTTGATGACCTGCGCCGCGACCGAGACGTCGAGCGCCGAGATCGGCTCGTCGCAGACGAGCAGCGCCGGCTCGAGCACCAGCGCGCGGGCGAGCAGGACGCGCTGGCGCTGCCCGCCCGAAAGCTCATGCGGATAGCGCTCGAACAGATCGGCCCGCAGGCCCACCGCGTCGAACAGCGCGAGCGCCTTCTGCCGCTGTGCTTCCGCGCTGTCTTCTAGCTTGTGGATGACCAGCGGTTCGACGACCTGCTGCCCGACCGGCAGGCGCCGGTCGAGCGCGGAGAGCGGGTCCTGATGGACGAGCTGCATGCGGCGGCGCAAGGCGCGCCAGGCTCGGTCGCGCTGTGCGGTCACCGGTTGGCCCTCGAAGTCGATCTGCCCCCGCGTCGCTGGCAGGAGGCCGAGCGCGAGCTTGGCGGTGGTCGACTTGCCGCAACCGGATTCGCCGACGATGCCGAGCGTCCGGCCGCGTTCGAGCGAGAAGCTCACCCCGTCGACGGCATGCAGGATCCGGCGCACGCCGCCGGCTGTCGAGACCGGGTATTCGCGGGCGAGGTCGCGAACATCGAGAAGAACGCTCATGCCGGCGCCCCGACCTGCGCTGGCATCGTCATGACCGGAAGGGCCGCGCTTTCAAGCGAGATCGGCTCGCCAAGCCGCAGGCAGGCCGCGCGCTGGTCCTGCGCTGCGAAGGTGAGTTCCGGCAGCTCGTGGCTGCAACGCTCGACGGCGATCGGGCAGCGCGGCGCGAAGGCGCAGCCGGGCGGAATGGCGGCGGGTGCCGGCACGGTGCCGGGGATCGGCGTCAGCCGCTGGCGCGGACCGGTAAGCGTCGGCAGCGCCGCGAGCAGGCCCTGGGTGTAGGGGTGGCGCGGGCGGGTGAGCAGGTCATGCGTCGCCGCGGTTTCGACGATCCGTCCCGCATACATCACCGCGATCCGCTCGCAGAGATCGCCGACGACGCCGATATCGTGCGAGATCAGGATCAGCGCCATGCCGGTCTCGCGGCGCAGCTCGCGGATCAGGTCGAGAACCTGGGCCTGGATGGTGGCGTCGAGCGCCGTCGTCGGCTCGTCGGCCACCAGCACATCGGGCTCGCCCGCCAGCGCCAGTGCGATCATCACGCGCTGGTTCATGCCGCCCGAGAATTCATGCGGATATTGCTTGAGGCGGCGCGGTCCATCGGCGATGCCGACACGGTCCAGCAGGCGCAGCGCCTCGCGGCGCGCCGGTTCCCCGGTCAGGCCACGATGCAGGCGCAGCACCTCCGCGATCTGCGTGCCGATGCGCTGCACCGGGTTCAGCGCGCTGGCCGGATCCTGGAAGATCAGGGCGATGCGGCCGCCGCGGACCCGTGCGAGCTCGCGCTCGGAAAGCCCTCCGACATCCTGCCCGTCGAGCTGGACCTCACCGCCCGTGGTGACGTTGCGCCCGAGCAGGCGCAGCGCCGCGAGCCAGGTGATGCTCTTGCCGCAGCCGGATTCGCCGACGATGCCGAGCGCCTCGCCGCGACCGACCGACAGGTCGATGCCGCGCACGATCGGCACGGTGCCCGACAGGGTGACGGTGAAATCCTGCAGGCGCAGAAGCGCCGGGCGGCCCGCCGTGGCAGCGTGGCCGGGAGCGGACCATTGCGGCCGATCCGGTGATTGACCTGATATTCGCGACATGCCGAGCGGAGTACCGCCCAGCCCATGACCGTCTTGTGACAGCCGGCGGCGCTAGCGCTCACCAGCGCAGGAAGCGCGGGAAGATCAGGGCGCCGAGAACGGTCATCGAGGCGATCGCGATCGTGTACCAGGTTGCCAGGAAAGGCGCCGCGTCGTCGGGGCAGTGCAGCGCATAGGCGATCGTTGCCAGCCCCGCCGAGGCGAGGCCGGCGCAGGCGCCGGTCAGCGGCCCGTCCACCGGAGCTCCTCGGCGCGCCAGCAGCAAGAGCACGATGAGCGGACACAGCGCATAGAGCGGCACGGCGATGAGGCAGGCGCGCCAGTAGCGGCCGAAGATCAGCGTGCTCCATTGCTCCGCCGGCACTTGCGCCAGCGTCAGCAGAGCCCAGCCGGCCGCCAGAAGGATCGGCAACGCCACGAGCGGCAGGCGCCGCGCCGGTTTCAGGCCGGGCCGCAGGCTGCGCTGGAACAGCGGCAGCGCGATGCCGGCGACGCTGGCGCCGAGGAGCATCTTGGCCAGGACCGGCGTGGTCAGCCAGGCACGGCCGAAATCGTGCCGCGCGCCGAGCGTGAGCAGGACGAGTCCGGCCGTCGCCGCGAGCGCGCAGAGGGCGCCGAGCCAGGTGGCGCGGCGCAGCCAGCCGGTATCCACCGGCCGGTGGCTCGCGCTCATCAGGGAAATCAGCTCGTTGGTCTGCATGTCCGTTTTTTCGGTTGTCCTGCTTCAACGGGAATTCGCGGGGCGCTTGCGAAACGTTACGGGTATGGGATGTCGCAGCGGGTCATGTCGGTCTTTCCCCGCGCCGCGAGAGGAATTTCGCCATGGCTTGCAGGCCGCGATGGATCGCGACCTTGGCCGCGTTTTCGGTCATGCCGGCGGCATCCGCCGCCTCCGCGACGCTCGCACCCTGCAGCCTGACCCGGTCGATCAGGCCGCGTGTCCGTTCGGGCAGGCTCGCCATGGCTCGGTCGAGGTCGAGCCGTGCCTCGGTGGATGGCGCCTCCGGCCGGTCGGCGAGCTGGAAGGCTTCGTCGCCGAGTGGCAGGTTGCCGGCATGGCGGCCGGAGCGGCGCAGATGGTCGACCAGCTTGTAACGCGCGATCGCATGGGCCCAGGCCGTGACCGGGCTCGCCGGATCATAGGTGTGGCGCGAGAGGTGCAGCGCCAGCAGCACCTCCTGCAAAACGTCCTCGGCCTCACTCGGCTCATGCCGGCCGGCACGCGCCAGCATCTGCCTGAGATAGCCGCGCAGGCGCCCCCCGATCGCGTCGAGAAAGCGCCGATAGGCGACGGCGTCGCCGGCGAGCGCCGCGAGGAAGACGGGCCTGAGCTGCGTTTCGAACTCTTCGAGCGACAAGGCCGGTGCGCTTTTCCGGTGATGTGGAGCCGATCCCGCTTATCCCGTCGCATGGCGGCGCCCGGCTCACAAGCGCGTGACCGCATGATGAGCCTTGCCGACAGGGCCGATACGCTCGCGCTCCTGCGCAGGGAGGCCGTGCCTGCCTGCCCGGAGGATCGCTGATGGCTCTCGCGGCTCGTTTCGCCTTTCTGGTCGGCTTGGGCGCCATCCTCGCGGCTGCGGCGCCCTTGCAGGCGCAGCAGCCGCGCCCGCTGGCCGAACCCTGCCCGGCCGATGGCGGCTGCAAGGTCGGAAGCGGCTCCTATCGCATCCTGTTGCCGCCGGAGGCCGTTTCGGGACGACAGGGTGGCGCCATCGTCTTTTTCCACGGCTATCAGGGCACGGCCGCGGAGGTGATCGCAGATCCCGCCCTCGTTGCGGTGGCACGGCGGCTCGGCGTTGCGCTGATTGCGCCGGAAGGGCTCGGCCGCAGTTGGTCCTTCCCCGGCTCTCCGGCACACAACCGCGACGAGTTCATTTTTGTCGCCGAGATGCTCGACGATATCGCGCGCCGCTTCCCGGTCGATCCCCACCGGCTGATGGCGAGCGGGTTCTCGCAGGGCGGCTCGATGGTCTGGTATCTCGCCTGCCGGATGCCGACGCGCTTCGCCGCCTTCGCGCCGATCGCCGGTGCCTTCTGGGAGCCTCTGCCGGAGAACTGCGCTGGCCCGCGACCGACGCTGATCCATGTCCATGGCACGAGCGATACCACCGTGCCGCTCGCGGGCCGGGCGCTGCGCCAGGGCTACAGGCAAGGCGATGTCTTCAAGAGCTTCGCCATCCTCGCGCCCGGCGGCTGCACGGCCGGCTGGGCCGATGCGGCGCGCAACGTCGTGGCTGGAGGAACGGCGCTGACCTGCCGGCTGGCAAGCGGCTGCGGCGGCGAGGCGCGGCTCGAGCTCTGCCTGCATGGCGGCGGCCATGTCGCCGATGCGGCCTGGGTCGAGCGCGCCTGGCGCCTGACGATGCCGGCCGAGCCCGCGCCTCTGGCCGCCGGCGCCAGGCTCACATCTCCGTGAGGATGTAACCGGCGCCGCTCCGGCTGCGATCTCACTGGGAACGCCGCCCTCGCGGGCCGCCGGAGAGATGCCTATGCGCCACGACCCGATATCCGCTTCCCGCGCCGCCGGCATCGCCCCGGACGGGCTCGTCACCGGTGCCGACATCATCGCCGCCGGACTGGCCGTGGCAGGCGCGACCCATGCCTTCGGCATCCCGGGCGGCGAGGTGCTGGCGCTGGTCGATGCGCTGGAACGTGCCGGCATCCGCTTCCTGCTCGCCAAGCACGAGAATGCGGCGGGCTTCATGGCCGAGGGGTTGTGGCATGTGACCGGAGCGCTGCCGGTTCTGGTAGCGACGCTGGGTCCCGGCGTCGCCAATGCGGTCAATGTCGTCGCCAATGCCCAGCAGGATCGCGTGCCGCTGCTCTTCATCACCGGCTGCGTCGACCAGGCCCTCGCCGAGAGCTACACCCATCAGGTCTTCGACCATCAGGCCGTGCTGCGGCCGCTGGTCAAGGCGAGTTTCCGTGCCGCGCCCGGAACCGAGGATCTGGTCATCGCCAAGGCGGTCGCGCTCGCCCGGCGCGGACGGCCCGGCCCCGTCCATATCGACCTGCCGATCTCGGTGGCGGAGGCAAGGGGGCCGCGCCGCGCGCCCCGGGCGATGAAGCTGCCCGAGCCGGCCGTGCCGGCCGATCTCGGTCAGGCGGACAAGCTTCTCGCGGCGGCGCGCAGGCCGCTCGTCATCGCCGGGCTCGACCTGGTCAATGACGGCAACGCCGCCGCGCTGGAACGCTTCATCACCCGCACCGGCGCGCCGCTGCTGACGACCTACAAGGCCAAGGGGCTGCTGCCGGAAGCCGACCCGCGCGTCATCGGCGGCGTCGGCCTCTCGCCCGAGGCCGACGCGATCGTCCGGCCATTGATCGAGGCGGCCGATCTGATCGTTCTCGCCGGCTACGACCCGATCGAGATGCGCCAGGGCTGGCGCAATCCCTGGCCGGAGGACAAGCCGGTCATCGACATCGTCGCGGAGGCGCTGCCGCATGGCATGCACAGTTCGACCCTGCTGCTCGAAGGCGATGTCGGCGCCATCCTGACGCGGCTGACGGAAGCGCTCCCGCCCGTGCAAGCCGTCTGGCCCGGCGGCGAGCCCGCGGCGGTGCGGGCCCGCTTCCATGAGGCCTTTGCGGCGCCTCCGATCTGGGGACCGCATGCCGTTTTCGAGGTTCTGCGCGACGTCGCGCCGGCCGGCACGGTCGCGACCGCCGATTCCGGCGCGCATCGCATCCTGCTCAGCCAGATGTGGACTTGCGACGGGCCGCGACGGCTGCTGCAATCGACCGGGCTCTGCACCATGGGTTGCGCCCTGCCGCTGGCCACCGGCGCCGCGCTCGGTGCGGGCCGGCCGGTGCTTTGCTTCGTCGGCGATGCCGGGCTGGAGATGGTGCTCGGCGAACTGGCGACGCTGCGCGATCTCGGGCTGCCCGTGGTCATCGTCACCCTCGTCGACGAAAGCCTCGGCCTGATCGCGCTGAAGCAGCGTCAGATGGGCCTGGCGCGGGCCGGCGTCGATTTCGGTGGCACCGATTTCGCGGCTGTGGCGCGGGCCATGGGCGGCCACGGCGTCGCGGTCGCGGATCGGGACAGCCTGCGCCGTGAGGCTGCCGCCGCCTTCGCCCGAGACGGCTTCACCATCCTCGCCTGCCGCATCGATGCCGGGCAATACGAGGGGGCCTTCTGATGGTCGCGCCTCACGACAAACCGGCAAAGCGCCCACGCGACGAGCGGCTCGATGTCTTCCGCGGCCTGACGATGCTGATCATCTTCATCGCGCATCTGCCGGAGAATAGCTGGAACGCCTGGATTCCGGCTCGCTTCGGCTTCTCCTCCGGCGCCGAGCTCTTCGTCTTCTGCTCCGGCATCGCCAGCGCGCTCGCTTTCGGCAGCGTCTTCGTGCGGCGCGGCCTGTGGCTGGGCACCGCCCGCATCGCCTACCGGATCTGGCAGGTCTACTGGGCTCAGATCGGCGTGGTTCTGGCGCTGATCGCGCTGGCGGCCGGGATCGACCGGCTCTTCGACCTCGGCGTGCTGGCGAAACAGTTTCCGCCGCTCTCCGCCGATCCGGAAGGCGCGCTGCTCGGCTTGGCCACCCTGACCTGGCAGCCGGACTATCTCGACATCCTGCCGATGTATCTCGTCATCCTCGGGCTGGTGCCGGTGATCATGCTGCTCCGGCGCCTGCATGCGGCGCTGCCCTTCCTGCTCGTCGCGCTGCTCTATGCGCTGGTCTGGACGGAAGGGCTGAACCTGCCCGGCAATCCCTGGACCGGGGCCGGCTGGTTCCTGAACCCCTTCGCCTGGCAATTCATCTTCTTCATCGGCTTCTTCAGCGCGATGAAATGGCTGCCGGTGCCTCGCCTCGGCGATGCCCGATTGATGCTGGCGGCGGCGCTCTTCCTCGTGCTGTCGGTGCCGCTCTCCTTCTGGGGCGTGCTCGACCACTGGCCGGCGGCGCAGGCCCTGCACGATCTCATCCTGCCCGCGACCGAGAAGAACGACCTGCACATCCTGCGCGTGCTGCACTTCCTGGCGCTGGCCTATCTCGTGCTGAGCCTGATCGAACCCTGGCGCCAGCGGCTGGACCGCGGCATCGGCCATCTCCTCATCCTGATCGGTCGGCAGTCGCTGGCCTGCTTCCTGGCGAGCGTCGTGCTGGCACGGCTCCTGGGCGTCGTGGCCGATGTCGCCGGCCGCAGCGAACTGGTCGTGACGCTGCTCAACCTCACCGGCTTCGCGCTGATCCTCGCCACGGCGATCGTGGTCGGCTGGTTCAAGAGCGCGCCCTGGCTCGGGCCGGCGCCGAAACCGGCCGTCCAGCCGCCGGCGCCGGCACAGCCCGGCCTCGCCCTGCAAACACGGGTCCGTGAAGCGAGTTGAACGGCGTTTGATCGCGCTTCTGCGAACTCCCTGATGAGCGCTCGAAAAGAGCGCTGCAATGGAGCAGCCCATGTCCCAGCCCCTCTATCACGACCTCTCCGGCGACAGCCTCACCATCGCGAACGATGCCGCGCGCCTCGCCTGGAACGACACGCTGGAAGCCTTGCTGGCCCATGCCGCGGCGACGCCCGAGCATCTCGCCCGCACGCTTGCCTCCGATCCGGATTTCGCGCTCGCTCATGCCGCGAAGGGGCTGATGCTGCTCTCGCTCGCCCGACCCGAACTGCTCGGCCCCGCACGCGACTGCCTCGACAGAGCAAGGGCGGCGAGCCTGCTCCGGCCGATCACGCGGCGCGAGCAGATGGTGATCGAGGCGCTGGCGCTCTGGCTCGACGACGCCCCGCGCCGGGYGGCGGAGCGGCTGGAAGCGATCCTGCTCGCCCATCCCCATGACGTGCTCGCGCTCAAGCTCTCGCACGGCCTGCGCTTCATGCTGGGCGATCAGCGTGAGATGCTCGCCACCCTGCATCGCTTCGCGCCGGGCTTTGACGAGAGCCATCCGCTCGCAGGCTATGTCCATGGCTGCTACGCCTTCGCGCTGGAGGAGCGCGGCCTCTATGCCGAGGCCGAGCGCACCGGCCGCCATGCCGTGAGCCTGAGCCCGCGCGACGCCTGGGGTCGGCATGCCGTCGCCCATGTGCTGGRGATGACCGGCCGCGCCGACGAGGGCGTCGCCTGGCTCGGCGACGGCCGCGAGATCGCCCATGCCAACAATCTGCGCTTCCACATCTTCTGGCACCTCGCGCTGTTCCGGCTGGAGCGCGGCGAGATGGCCGAGGTGCTGCGGCTCTATGACGAGGAGATCCGCGCCGAGCCGACCGACGACTATCGCGACATCGCCAACGGTGCCTCGCTGCTGGCGCGGCTCGACTATGCCGGCGTCGATGTCGGCGATCGCTGGGAGGAGCTTGCCGCCAAGGCGGGAGGCCGGGTGCAGGACGGCCGCCTCGTCTTCGCCGACCTGCACTATCTGCTCTCGCTGCTCGGCGCCGGCCATCGCGATGCCGCCGAGAGCATCGCGCAAAGCCTCGTCCGCGATGCGCATGCCCATCCGAGCCGCGAGCGGGCCGAAGCTGCGCGCAGCGGCGCGCTTGCGGCCCATGGGCTGATCGCCTTCAGCGAAGGCGATCATGCGGAGGCGGCCCGCCTGCTCGGCGCGGCCCGCAGCGGCCTCCTCGCGATCGGTGGCAGCCATGCCCAGCGCGACCTGTTCGAGCAGGCCCATATCGAAAGCCTGATCCGCGCCGGCAGCCACGATCTCGCGGCCCGCATCCTCGAACAGCGCCTCGCCCGGCGCGGCGGCGCCAACCGCTTCGCCATGCGCCGTCTGGCGCAATTGCGCCGCCAGCCCTCGGGCCGTCTCGCCGCGCTTGCCGTCGCTGCGACGCCTCTCGCCATCGCTCACTGACATCGCAGAAAGGATCGACCCATGACCACCGCCACCATGACCCGCAGCCTCGCTCTGCCCTCCAGCCGCACCGTCATCAACCTTGCGCTCGGCGGCTTCGCCGGGCTGGGCTTCTGGGAACTGTTTTCGGCGGTGCCGACCGCCTGGGTCGCCGGCTTCCCGCTGGAGCCGCCGGAGCTGGTGAAGGCGCTGTTCTACACCCAACTCGGCCTCCAGCTCTCGACGCCGGTGGCAAAGCTCATTCACTTCACCACCGGCTTCCTGTTCTACCCGCTCGGCTACTGGCTCCTGACGCGCTGGGTGAAGAGCTTCGGCATGCCGGCCGATGGCTGGATCTGGGGCGTGATCACCTATTTCATCGCGCTCGGCTTCCTCGCCCCGCTCGGCGGCCAGCACTTCCTGCTCAACGACGTGCCGCTCCTCTCCCTCATGAGCCTGATCGGCCACGCCATCTATGGCTGGCTCTCGGCCTATATCTTCGAGGCGTTGGAGGCGCGCCCATTATGAGCGCGCTGCGGCAAGGGCAGGAAAGGCGACGCTTCCTGCCGGACAGGCGCAGCCTCATCCTGCTCGCAGTCGCTGCGCTCGCCGCCTCCGGGGCGCAGGCCGGGAAGGCGCGCCCGGTCAATACGCTGGGTTCCTCGGACGGCGTCGCAATCCGCGGCTACGATCCGGTCGCCTATTTCCGCGATGGTGGGCCGCGGCTGGGCAAGCCGGAATTCTCGGTCTGGCATGGCGGCGCGCTCTGGCGCTTCGCCAGCGCCGAGCACAAGGCACTGTTCGAGGCCGATCCCGAACGCTATCTGCCTGCCTATGGCGGCTTCTGCGCCTATGGCACGTCGCGCGGCTATCTCGTCAAGATCGAGCCGGAAGCCTGGTCGATCGTCGAGGGCAGGCTCTACCTCAACTACGACCTCGATGTGCGCAAGACCTGGCTCGGCGCCACGCCGAAGTATATCGCCAGGGCCGACCGGAACTGGCCGGGCTTGAACGCGGTGCATGTCCGATAGCCTGCAGCTTGGCGAACCGCTGATCCGAGCGCGGGGCCGGGCCCTGGCCTTCAGGTGCTGCCGCGCGTGATGAGATGCAGCGGCAGGCTCTGGATCGCGTGCTGTGGCTCCTGGCCTGCGAGGCGCGCACGCAGCAATTCGCCGGCGCGCCGGCCCAAATCATGGGCATCCATGCTGATCGTGGTCAGGCCGGGCGCGATCTCGCCGGCAGCGTCGTTGTCGCCGAAGCCGAGAATGGCGAGGTCGGACGGCACGGCGAGGCCGCGCGCACGGGCCTCGATCACCGCCCCGGTCGCCAGCAGGTCGTTGGCACAGAAGGCGGCATCGACCGGCCCGCCTTCCCTCAGCAGCGTCGTCAACGCGGCGCGCCCATCGGCGATGCTCTGGACTTCGTCCACCGTCACGATCCGCGCCAGCGTCAGGCCGCTGCGCCCGGCCTCCTCGCGAAAGCCTTGCAGCCGCAGCGCGCCGCGCCCGCCGCTGCGGCCGATGAAGGCGAGCCGGCGATAGCCCTTTTCGATGAGGTGCCGGGCGGCCATCGCGCCGGCATCGACATTGGAGAAGCCGACCAGCATGTCGATCGGGTCGCGCGGAAAGGCCCAGGTCTCGACCACGGGAATGCCGAGCTCGCGCAGTGCCTGCCGGTTCTCCTCCAGCTCGATGACGCCGGTGAACATCACCGCCGCCGGCCGCAGGCTGCGCAGCGAGCGGACCATCGCGACCTCCTTCGCATAGGAATAGGAGGTCTGTCCGATCATCAGTTCATAGCCCTCGGGCTCCAGCTCGGCCGCCAGGCCCTGGATCGCCAGCCCGAATTGCTGGCTCAGGATGTTGGAGACGAAGGCCGCCACCAGCGTCGAGCGGCCGGAGCGGAGCGCCCGCGCATGCGGGTTGGATTCATAGCCGCTGCGCTCGACCGCCTCGAGCACCTTGCGGCGCGTCGCCTCGCTCAGCTTCTCGGGCTGGCGCAGGGCGCGCGACACCGTGATGGGCGAGACGCCGGCAAGCTGTGCGACCATCTCGATGCGAGGGGCCTTCGCCGCGAGGCGCGGTGCCTCGGCGCGCCCGCTGACCCGCACGACATTGTCATAGGTCGCAGGCATTCGCTCTCCCGTTAGATCACTGCGTCAGCTCAGGCCGAAGGCGGCACGGTCCAACCGGCGGCCGACCTGGATCAGGCAGTCGCCGGATTCGCTGTCGCTGTGCAGCCGGCGCGAGATCACCACGCCGGAAACCGCGAAGCGCAGTTCCTCCTCCGCCGCGTCGAGGCGGCCGAAATCATGATACCAGCCCGCGAGCGCGCCCGCCTCGACCTCTGCACTGCAATCCACCGCCGGCTCGAACCAGCCGCGCCTTGTGGCGTAGATCGCCTGCTCATGGTTCTGCAGAGCGAGCAGCGTCATCTTCTGTTCGGCAGGCCGGTGTGGGCCGAGCACGGGCTCGGTGATGCTGCCGAGCGCGATGAGCAGCCGGTCGATGGCGCGCTGGGTCAGGGCCATGCTCTCGGGCGTGACGGTGCCGCCGCCGCCGAACTCGCCGGAGATGCCGATCGCGCCGGCTCGTGCCGCGGCCGCCATCGAGGTCGGCGCCGTCGCGCCGTTCTCGGCGACGAAGCCATAGGGCATGCCGAGCCCGTCCATCAGCGCGAGCGCCCGCGCGAAGGTCTCTGGGCTCCCCTGCCGTTCGATCAGCGCGCAGGGCAGATGCGCCATCGAGGTGCCGCCGGAATGCAGGTCGAAGACCACATCATGACGCGGGAACAGCTCGGCTTCGAGGAAATGCGCGATGCGCTGCGTCGGCGTGCCGCCGGCTTCGCCCGGAAAGGCACGGTTGAGATTGCCCTCATCGAGGGGAGAGCGGCGCCGCGCCGCGAAGACCGCCGGCGCATTGGTGAAGGGCAGGATGGTGATCTCGCCGCGCATGCGCTCGGGATCGAGGCGGCGGATCAGGCGCGTCAGCGCGATCTCGCCTTCGTACTCATCACCATGATTGCCGGCCATCAGCAGGACGCGCGGCCCGTCGCCGTTCCTGATCCGGCAGACCGGCACCTTCACCTGGAAATAGGGCGAGCGGTCGACCGAGAAGGGAATGCTGAGATGGCCGACCGACTTGCCGTTCGCGGCGAAGTCGAGCGCATGGAAGAGACCGGTATGCATGGGGACCTCTGGAAGCGCCGGCACCAAGCTGGGCCGGCGGAAGCCGCCGGGCAGCTCATGCCCGGCGGCCGATGGCAGTGGGACCGAGCCGCGCCGTCAGAGCGTCGGCAGGGTCTGCTCTTCCTTGAACCACTTGAGCTGGAGGGCGCCGAGCTTGCCGTTCAGCTTGTTCGAGAAGATCGAGGTGTTCAGCCAGTTCAGCAGGTTCTGCTCGCCCTGGCGCACGCCGATATGGGCCGGCGACTGGCGGATGACGAACTTCATCTCGACTTCCTTGCCGGGGTTCTGGTCCATCACCTTGACCGCGATGGCGCTGTTCTCGGCGAAAGTGTCGGACTGGCCGGCGAGATAGGCGGCGATGGCCGCCGGCGTGTCCTCGAAGCGCACGACCTTCACGCCCGGCGCGTTGTCGGTCAGCCAGAGGTCGAGCGTCGTGCCCTTGGCGACGGCGACGGTCTTGCCGGTGAGGTTGTCGGGCTTCTTGCCGGTCGCGGCGGGGATCGACTTCGGCCCGTAGACGCCGAGATTCACCACCGCATAGGGCTGCGAGAACATGATCTGCTGGGCGCGCTCGGGCGTGGCGCCGAGGCCGGCGACGAGCACGTCGATCTTGTCGGCGAGCAGGCTCGGGATGCGGGCGGCGCCGGTGACCGGCACGAGCTCGAGCTTCACGCCGAGATCGTCGGAGAGCAGCTTGGCGATGTCGGCGTCGAGGCCGGCGATCTCGCCCTTCTCGTCCTTGAAGCCCCAGGGCGCGGCGTCGGTCAGGATGCCGACGCGCAGCTTCCCGGCCTTGAGGACGTCCTGGAGCTTGTCGGCCTTGGCCGCGACGGGGGCCGCGAGCGCCGCGGCGGCAACGAGCCCCGCCATCATGGTCTTGAACAGCGACATGGGTTCTTCTCCTCTGAGATCTCGTGCAGCCTTGGAAGTCGGCTACTTCACCGAGTTGATGAAACTGCGCAGCTCGGGCGTCTTCGGATTGGCGAAGAGCTCGGCCGGCGGCCCCTCTTCCCAGACCTTGCCCTGGTGCATGAAGACGATCTTGTTGGCGACGTTGCGGGCGAAGCCCATCTCATGGGTGACGAGGATCATCGTCATGCCCTGCCGGGCCATGTCCTCCATCACCTTGAGCACCTCGCCGACGAGCTCGGGGTCGAGCGCCGAGGTGACCTCGTCGAACAGCATCAGATGCGGCGCCATGGCGAGGCAACGGGCGATCGCGACGCGCTGCTGCTGGCCGCCCGAGAGCCGCTCCGGCCAGGCGTCGATCTTGTCAGCGAGGCCGACGCGGCCGAGCACGTCGAGCGCGAGCGGGCGCGCTTCCGCCTTGCCGATCTTCTTGGTCAAGAGCGGCGCCAGCGTGATGTTCTTCTCGACCGTGAGATGCGGGAACAGGTTGAAGGCCTGGAAGACGATGCCGACGCGCTGGCGGAACTGGCGCAGATTCGCCATGCCGGCGCTGACCGCCTGGCCCTCGACCGTGATCGAGCCGGAATCGATCTTTTCCAGCGCGTTGATGCAGCGCAGCAGCGTCGACTTGCCCGAGCCGGAGCGGCCGATGATCGTGACGATCTCGCCTTCCTTCACCTCGAGCGAGACGCCTTTCAGCACCTCGACCTGGCCGAAGCTCTTGCGGACATCACGGATTTCAACGAGCGCCATTGAGACGGGCCTCCAGGGTGCGCGACCAGAGAGTCAGGGGCAGGCACAGCGCGAAATAGATCGCGGCGACGATGCCGTAGGCGAGAAGGGGCTGGAACGTCGCCGCGCTCACGACCTGGCCGGCGCGGGCGAGCTCGACGAAGCCGACGATCGAGGCGAGCGAGGTGCCCTTGATGAGCTGGACGAGGAAGCCCACGGTCGGCGGTAGCGACAGGCGCAGCGCCTGCGGCCCGATGATGTGGCGAAACTGCTGCCAGCTGGTGAGGCCCAGGCAGGCTCCGGCCTCCCATTGCGCCGGCTTCACCGCCTCGATGCCGCCGCGCCAGATGTCGCCGAGGAAGCCCGCCGTGTAGAGCGTGTAGGCGATGCCGACGGCGACGAGCGCGGGAACCTCGATGCCGAGGAAGACCGGCATGCCGAAATAGAAGAAGAATAGGAGCCCGAGCAGCGGCACGCCCTGGATGAGCTGGATCAGCCCCGCGGCGAGCCAGCGCAGCGGCGCGAGGCGGCTGGTGCGCGTGGTCGCCAGCAGCAGGGCCAGCGGACCGCCGAAAGCGAGCGCGACGATGACCAGCAGCACCGTCCATTGCAGCGCATGGACGAAGGAGAGAAGGTCGATATAGCCGAAGGAACGCATGGTGCCCGCTCTCCCTCAGCGCCTGACCGGCCAGCGGAAGGCGGCCAGCCCGATGACGGCGAAGAGCGCCTTGAAGGCGATCACCATCGCGAAATAGATCGCGCAGACCACCGCATAGACCTCGAAGCTGCGATAGGTCCGGCTCTCGATAAAGCTCGCGGCGTGGAAGAGCTCGCCGGCCGCGACCTGCGAGGCGAGCGAGGTGCCGAGCAGGAGCAGCACGAATTGGCTGGTGAAGGCGGGATAGACGTTGCGCAGCGCCGGCGGCAGCATGATGTGGCGGAAGACCTCCCAGCGCGTCAGCCCGAGGCATTGCCCGGCCTCGACCTGACTCTTCGGGATCGAATCCAGCCCGGCGCGGACGATCTCGATGGCATAGGCGCCGAAATAGAGGCTGAGCGCGACCGCCGCCGCCTCGAAGGCCGGCAGCTTCAGCCCGGCGGCCGGCAGCACGAAGAAGATCAGGAAGATCTGGATCAGCGACGGCGTGTTGCGGAAGATCTCGATATAGGAGCGGATCGCCAGCCTGACCGGTTTCGAGCCGCCGCGCAGCAGGGCCGCCCCGGCGACGCCGATGGCGAGCCCGACCACGGCCGCGATCAGCGTCAGGGCGAGCGTGATCAGCGCGCCCTCGATGAACTGGTCCTGATAACGCCAGAGCTGCTGGAAGTTCATGCCCGCCTCAGCCGAAATGGGTGCGCAGGACGCGCGAGACGGTGCCGTCCTCGCCGAGGCCGAAGATCAGCCGCCAGCGATCCAGACAGGTGCAGGGATGGGAGATGCCGAGGCAGAGCACGTCCCCGACCTCGAGCCCGCTCTCCGGCGGCAGGCGCAGGAAGCCGTGCTGGTCGTTGAGCTTCTCGACCGTGATGCCTTGGGCTACGCTGGCGATCTCCGCCCCGTCCCGGTGGACGGACAGAAGCACCGGCAGCCCCTGATCGAAGGAGACGTCGCGCATGCCGAAGCCGGCGATGGCGAGACCGGGCTCAGGCCGTGACAGCACCTCGGCCCAGAGCCGCAGCGCCGGGCGGAACGCCTCGGCGGCCTTGCGTGTCGCGCCGCCGATGGCGAGGCCGCCGCGCGCGTCGAGCGCCGCGAAGGCCCGCGCATAGACGCCATGATCGGCAAAGAAGATCGCGCCGCTGCGCAGCAGCAGGGTCGTCTTGCCGTCCGCCGCGACGAGCGGGGACAGCGCCGCGACGACGAGGTCGAAATAGGCCGAGCCGCCGGCGCTGAGGATGAGCGAGGCTTCCGGCTCGGCGGCCCTGACGGCGGCGAAGGCGGCAGCGGTTCGCGTCATCAGTCGGGCGATGGCCGCTTCGGTCGCGACCGGGTCCGGACCGGCGACCGCGCCTTCATAGGTGGCGACGCCGGCCAGTCTCATGTGGGGCCCGGCCGCGCGGATGGCCGCGATCACGTTTGTCACGGCGACATCGTCACGCGCCCCGGCGCGGCCATCACCGATCTCGACGAGGACGGGCAAGCCCGTCCGCCCAGCGGTCTCGGCGGCGATGGCGAGGCTCGCCACGGCTTCGGGGCTGTCGGCGAAGGCGCAAAGCTCGACTTGCGGATGGGCGGCGAGGAGCGCGCCGAGGCGCCGGCCGGCGACCGCGCCGCCGATCTGGTTGGCGAGCAGCAATCGCGTCTCGCCCGCCTGCATCAGGACTGCAGCCTGCTGGAGATTGGCGACGGAAGCGCCCCAGGCGCCGGCGTCGCGCAATTCGCGGACGATCTCCGGCGACATCGGCGTCTTGGCATGCGGCGCGACCTGCGCGCCATGGTCAGCCAGGTAACGGAAGAACAGGTCACGATTGGCGCGCAGCGCCGCCTCGTCCAGCGTGAGCGCAGGCAGCGAAAGATCGCCGCGGCGCGGGTCGAGCCGATTCTGCGAGAACTGTGCCGCTGGCACCAGCTCGACGAAGGGCACGCCGCGAAGGGTCGCGTCCAAGGCGGGCTCAGTGTTCGCACCACTCGTCTGCATCGCGGCTTACCCCTGCGTTTTGGGGGCCATAGCACCGGCGAAGCATTATGACAACGTTGTCATCAAAGATTTCCACGCGCCCGAAGGTTACCTCCGGTTGGTCCGGGGTGCCTTCGGGGGTGGAGATCCGTGGTCGGGTTTCTATTCGGCCGGAGCGGCCTGCTTCGCAGGCGCGCTCTGCGCCAGCCAGTAGAAGGCGACGGAAGCCGCCCAGACGATCAGGCCGAACAGGGCCGCGGCGCCCAGCACCAGCCCGAAGCCGCCTTGCGCATGGAGAACCGCCAGCATCGGCACCACGAAGCCGCTGACAGTGAAGCCGAGGAAATAGCGCACGCTGAATGCCTTGGCGCGGTGCTGGGCCGGCACGTAGCGGGCGACCATCGCGTCGTTGACGACCACCTGCCCATAGATCGCGGTCATCGTCAGGGTGAGGCCGAGCAGCAGCGGGATGCCCTGTGTCATCGCGGCGATGACGAGGCCGATCGGTTGCAGAAGGGCGAGGCCGACGAACAGGGCCGGCAGCGTATAGCGGTCGACGAGCCGGCCCATCAGCCACTGCGCCCCGGCGCCGAAGATGAAGACCAGTGTCGCCAGCGAGCCGATCAGCGCCAGCGGCATGTCCAGCCCGAGCCGCTCGTCGAGGATTTTCGGCAAGGCGATGGTGGTGAGGTTGAAGGTCATGCCGCCGGCGATGATGGCGATGGCGAAGACGACGAGAAGGGTTTTGGGGCGGCTCAGCGGGATGAGGTCCGCCTTGCCCGCGCGGTTTGCATGCGGTTCGCCGTCGCCGGGAACGAGCATCAGGAAGGCCGCTCCGAGGGCGAGGCAGACGAGGCCCGGCAGCACGAAGGCGGCACGCCAGCCGAGGCTCGCGGCCAGCAGCGCGGTGACGCCCGCCGCGGAAGCCGCGCCGAGATTGCCCCAGACGGCATTGACCCCGAGGTCGCGGCCGAGCTGGCGGGCATGATTGACCAGCATCGTCGAGCCGACCGGATGGTAGATCGCGGATGCAACGCCGAGAACGAGCAGCCAGGCCGCGAAGGCCATCGGCTGGCTGGCGCTGGCGACGCCCAGGCAGGACAGGCCATAGCTCAGGAAGAAGACGGCGAGCATGTTGCGCCGGCCGAAACGGTCCGAGAGCCAGCCCATCGGCAGGGAGCACAGGCCGAAGGCGACGAAGGCGCCGGTCGCGAGCCCGATCAGTTCGGCATAGCTCAGGCCGGTCTGGGCCGCGATGGCGATCACCGCGGTCGGGTAGATGAGCAGCACGAAGTGATCGAGCGCATGCGCTGCGTTGACGAAGAGAAGCGTGCGCTTGGACAGCGTCTCGGGGCTCATGGGAACACTCGGCTCCATCGGACAGAGAGTGACGGACACGCCGGCCCGGTTGTTCAACCTGGTCGCGTCCGGCTTTGGGGAGGGATTTTGTAACTTGACCCGATGTGTCCTGTCGGGTCGTTTACGGGGCAATCGGGCCAAATGGAATCGCGATGCACGGCGACAGCGCTGCCTATCAGACCGTTCCGCGCGCGGTCGCGGTCCTGCCGAAATCCTACGCCGCGGGCGCGGCCACGGGGTGGCACAGCCATCCGCGCGCGCAATTGCTTTACGCGACCTCCGGCCTGACGCTGGTGACGGCGGAGGACGGCACCTGGATCCTGCCGCCGCAGCATGCGCTCTGGATCCCGCCCGGGCTTTTCCACGATGTCAGGATGCATGGCCGGGTGTCGATGTGCTCGGCCTATGTCACCCCCGAGGCGGTCGGAATCCTTCCGAAGGGCTGCCGCGTGCTGGAGGTGACGCCGCTGCTGGCTTCGGCGCTGGTCGCGCTGGCGGCCGAGCCGATGCTTTACGACGAAGGCGGGCGCGGCGGGCATCTCGCCGCCCTGATCCTCGACGAGATCGGGCGGGCGCCGGAAACGCCGCTGACCTTACCCCTGCCGCGCGATCCGCGTTTGCGGCGCGTCTGCGAGGCGCTGCTGAAGGACCCCGCTTCGGCCCTGGACATCGACGCCTGGGCGGAGCGAGCCGGGGCGAGCCGGCGCACGCTGACCCGCGGTTTCCGCGCCGAGACCGGCATGAGCTTCGGTGACTGGCGGGCGCGGCTGCGCGTCGTCAGGGCGCTCGCGCTGGCGACGGATGGTTGCCCCCCGCACCAGATCGCCCGCGCGGTCGGTTATGCCGATCTGCGCGCCCTTCGGACGGCCGCCCGGCGCATCCTCGGAGGCGTCGAGCTCTCTTGGTGACGGGACGCGCGCCCGGCCTTGCCGCTTCGCTCAGAAAAACGAACGCGCCGGCCGGAAGCTTCCATCTCCATCACGCAGGCGTTTTCCGGGCCTGGTACCGGACCGACGGTGGAGAGGCCGTCCTTCGGGATCGGCTCAGGAGGCCCGGATCTCCGCCGTGTCGCGCTCGATCCGCATCGTGCTGACCAATCCTGCGACCAGGGCCAGAACGGCGCTCACGGCAAGGCCGATCCGGGGCGCGGCCGCCGATGAGGTGAGCGTGAACAGCATCGCCATGATCACCGAACCCAGCGTCTGCCCGAGAAGGCGGGCCGTGGCTTGCATGCCCCCGGCCGAGCCGCTGCGCTCGCGCGGCGCCGAGAGCAGCATGTTGCGGTTGTTCGGCGTTTGAAAGATGCCGAAGCCGAAGCCGCCCAGCATCAGGAACGGCACCAGCGGCCAGGGATCCTTCTGGATCGGCCAGAGAGCGACGAGCGCAAGCCCAAGGGCAAGGAAACCGCCGCCGGCCGCGCAGAGCAGGCCGGTGGAGAGCCGATCGGACATGCGTCCGGAGAGAGGGCCGGCAATGGCCACGACGAGAGGCCAGGGCGTCATGTAGAGCCCGGTGGTGAAGGCATCCAGATCGAGGCTGTGCTGGAAGTAGAAGGGCAGCGCGATATAGCTCGCCATCTGACCGGCGAAGCAGCACACGGACGCAATCACCGAAATGCGGAAGGGGCGGTTCGCCAGGAGATCGAGCGGGATGAGCGGCGCAGGGCGCGGCATCTCGCGCCTCACGAGAGCCGCGAAACTCGCGACCGATGTCACGAGCAGCGCAGCGGCCAGCCCGGGCTCGCTCGTGATCCGGTCAACGCCGAGAACAAGGGACGCGAAAGCCGTCGCGTTGAGTGCCACGCTCGCCATGTCGAGCGTTCGGCCCGAGCCCGCAGGCTGCGGCAGCGCCAGCGCGGCGAGGAGCACGATCGCGCCGATCGGCAGGTTGATGGCAAACAGCCATTGCCAGCTGGATATGACGAGGATGGTAGAGCCGACCGTCGGCCCCGCCGCCGCCGACAGCGCGATCACCGTCGCATTCCAGCCGATCACCGCGCCGACCAGGCGGTGGGGATAGGTGAAGCGCATCAGCGCGATCCCCAGCGCCATCACGGCCGCGCCGCCGAGCCCCTGGATGAAGCGGGCCGCGATCAGCCACGGCAGCGAGGGCGACAGTGCGCAGAGCAGCGAAGCCCCGGTGAAGATGAAGACCCCGGCCGTGAAGGTTCGGCGGAGACCCCAGCTTTCTCCCAGCGCGGCGCAAGGCAGCAGGGCCATCACCAGGGCCATCTGGTAGCTGCTGACGACCCAGACCGATGCGGCAGGCGAGACCTGGAACGAGGACGCGATCGTCGGCAGCGCGATATTGGCGATGGCGCCGTCGAGGACGACAAGCACCATCGCCGCCATGATGGCCAATGTCGCATAGGAGCGGCGGGGCGCCGGCAATCCTGCGTCCCCGGCCGTCGCGCCATCGAAACTCCGGGCCGCTGGGGCTGAATGGGTCATCATGTTTCCTGTTCTCGGTCGATCGAGGACAGGATACAGATGGCCAGGCATGGCGGAACACGCAGGGAATGCAATTTATCCCTGCATCAGACGCCATGTCTCAGTTCGGGGGCGGATCGCTTCGCCGGGGTTTGCGTGAATGTCCCATCCAGACTTCAATCTGCTCGCTGCCCTGGACGTGCTTCTCGCCGAGGGAAGCGTCGCGGGCGCAGCCAGGGTTCTCGGCTTGAGCGACTCCGCCATGAGCCGGACCCTGCTGCGTCTTCGCACCGTAACGGGCGACCCTTTGCTCGTTCGGGCAGGCCGGAGGCTGGTGCCGACGCCGCATGCCCTGGCGCTCGGCGCACGCGTCAGGTCGCTGACCGACGAGGTGAAGGCCGTCCTGCGGCCGGCCGATCGCGCCTTGGATATCGCCGGTCTCGAGCGCGTTTTCACCCTCCGCGCCAATGAAGGTTTCGTCGCGACCTTCGCAGCCCCGATCGTCGCGGCGGTCACCGAAGCGGCGCCGGGCGTGACACTCCGCTTCGCGCCCAAGCCGGACAAGAATGTGCGCTTCCTGCGCGAGGGGATCGTCGACCTCGAGATCGGCGTGCTTGGCGATAGCGCGCCGGAGATCAAGGTCCAGACCTTGTTCCGGGACCGCTTTGTCGGAATCGTCCGGAAAGGACATCCATTGGCACAAGGCGAGGTCACCGCCGCGCGTTACGCTGCGTTTGGTYATGTCGTCACCTCTCGCCGCGGCCGAACGCATGGTCCGGTCGACGCCGCTCTGGAAGCGCTGGGCTTGCAGCGGCGCGTCGTCGTTGTCGTGCCCGACTTTCCGGCGACGATGGCGATCGCCGCGACTTCGGATCTTGTCGGGCTGGTGAGCAGATCATTCGTTCGCGCGGGAGCCGACAAGAGCCTGCTCCATGAATTCGACCTGCCCGTGCAGACAAGCGCGATCACGATCTCCCAGATGTGGCATCCGCGCTTTCATGCGGATCCCGCCCATGGCTGGCTAAGAGAAACGGTTCTGTCCGTTTGCCGGCCTCATCTGGCGGCCAGCGAGGCCTGAGCTTCGCTCTTGCCTAGATGCGCTGACCGGTCGAGCGCGAGAACAAGACGACCTCCGACAGGTCGAGCCCGATAGATACGGCTGCTCCGGGCTGAAGGTCGCTGTATCCCTGAACCGTCGCCATGATCTCTCCGGGCACGGCTCCCTCCTCGTCATGCGCCGTGGCGCCGTCCGACAGCTTTACGGCGACCACGGACTCGGCTCCGACGTGCTCGACGAGACTGACGGTACCGGCAAGGCCGCCGCCGCTGGCCGAAGCATCCGATAGGGTCAGCGCGTTCGGCCGGATGCCGAGAAGGACGTTGTCACCCGCGACATCGGCCAAGGCTGGGGGAAGCGGCAGGCGCGCCTTGCCGATGCAGATCGCCCCGTTGTCGATGCGGCCTTCGATCAGGTTCATCGGCGGCGTGCCGATGAAACGCGCGACATAGGTGTTGGCCGGCGAGGTATAGATCTCGCGCGGCGTGCCGAATTGCTGGATCACCCCGTCGCGCATCAGGGCGATGCGCGTGCCCATGGTCATCGCCTCGACCTGGTCGTGCGTGACGTAAACGAAGGTACCTCCGACGCGCTGGTGCAGCCGTGTGATCTCCGCCCGCATCGCCGAGCGCAGCTTGGCGTCGAGATTGGAGAGCGGCTCGTCCATCAGGAAGACTTCCGGCTGACGCACCATCGCCCGCCCCAGCGCGACGCGCTGGCGCTGACCGCCCGACAATGTACGCGGATAGCGGTCGAGCATCTCGGTGAGCGATAACGTCTTCGCCGTCTTCTCGACGAGATCGCGCACGGCGGGAGAGCGCTCGATCTTCCGCTTGGCGAGCCCTCCGAGAAAGGGGATGTGGAACCACCATTTGAACTGCCGCATGATCAGCGGGAAGGCGATGTTCCGGCGCACCGTCATATGCGGATAGAGCGCATAGGACTGAAAGACGAAAGCCATGTCGCGCGCGCTCGGCGGCAGCCGGTCGACGCGCCTTCCGCCGAGATGGATCTCGCCCGACGTCACCGTCTCGAGCCCTGCCAGCATGCGCAAAAGCGTGGACTTGCCGCAGCCCGAGGGTCCGAGCAGAACGAGGAATTCGCCGTCCTCGACCTTCAGGTCGACATCGGCGATCGCGACCTTGTTGCCGAAATGCTTGGCGACGTGATTGAGCGTGATCGAGGCCATTCGTGTTCTTTCTGAGCCCGGTGCTTTGTCAGCCCTTGACGCTGCCGGCGGTCATGCCGGCCACGACATAGCGCTGGACCATCAGGTAGAAGGCGACGGCGGGCAGCGTGTACATCACGCCGATCGCCATGACGGTGTGGATCGGGGTCGAGAGTTCGCCAACGAAGCTGGCGAGGCCGACGGAGGCGGTGCGCAGCTCCTGGCTGAGGATCAGCGTCTGGGCGAAGACGTATTCGTTCCAGCCATGGAAGAAGGCGATCACCGAGGCGGCGGCGAGCGTCGGTGCCACCACCGGCAGCACGATGCCGAGAACGATGTCGAGCCGCGAGCAGCCGTCGATGCGGGCCGCCTCCTCGATCTCCAGCGGCACGCCGTCGATGGCGCCCTTCAGGATCCAGGTGATGACGGGAACCGTGAAGGCGGCGTTCGCCAGGATGAGGCCGCCCAGCGTGTCGAGCAGTAGCAGCTTGGCGAAGATCGCATAGAGCGGCACCACCAGCATCGCCTCCGGCAGCATTTGTGTCGCGAACAGCACGAAGCCGAGCACGCCCTTGCCATGGAAGCGGAAGCGCGAGAGCGCATAGGCCGGCAGGATGGCGAGCAGGATCGACAGCACCATGGTGCCGACGGCCACGATCGCGCTGTTCCTCAGCCAGAGCAGCACGCCGGTCTTGGCGAAGGTCTCGGCATAGTTGAAGGCCTGCGCCGGGTCGGGAAGCATCTGCGGCCGGTCGGCGAACAGGTTCGCCGAGGAGGTCAGCGAGGTGACGACCATCCAGTAGATCGGAAACAGCGCCGCGCTGAGCAGCACCATGATCAGCGCCATGCGCAGCGCGTGGGAGGCAGGGGTCTTCATCAGCGGCGCCCCTGCGCGCGCTCGGTGCGCTGCGTGTACCAGAAGTAGACGAAGGTCACGACGAGGGCGATGCTGAGCCCGATCATGCCGACGGCGGCCGCTTCGCCGAGCTCGCGGGCGACGAAGCCACGCGTGTAGAGCTCGATGACCAGCGTCTTGGTCGCGCCGATCGGCCCGCCCTGCGTCATCACCCAGATCAGGTCGAAGCGGCGCAGCGACCAGATCGTGACGAACAGCGCGAGCAGCGCCACCGTCGGCTGGATGGTCGGCCAGACCGCGACCTTGAAGATGCTGAAGCGATCGGCGCCGTCCATCTGGGCGGCCTCGCGGACTTCCTCCGACACGCCCTGCAGTGCGGCGAGCAGCACAACGGAGGAGAAGGGGAAGATCTGCCAGACCGTGGTGAACAGGACCGCCGGCAGCGCGAGCTTCGGATTGTCGAGCCAGCTCTCATAGCCGACCTCGAGATCCATCAGCTTCAGCACGTGGTTGAAGATGCCGTACTGGGCATTCAGCATCCAGGCGAAGATGGTCGCGACCGCCACTGGCGGGGCCGCCCACGGCACCGTGACGAGCGCCCGCGCCAGACCGCGGCCGCGGAACGGCCGGTCGAGCAGYAGCGCGGCGCCGAGCCCGAGCGAGATCGCGAAGACCACGCAGGCGATCGTATAGATCAGCGTGGTCCAGAGCACGGAGGCGAAATCGCTCGAGGTCGCCAGGTCGTGGTAGTTGCGCAGGCCCACGAAACGGGCGTCCTGCGGCGCCAGCAGCGAGCTCTGCTGAAAGCTCAGCACGAACTCGCTGACCAGCGGGTAGCCCTGGAACACCGCCAGATAGAGCGCGACGGGCGCGATGAAGAGATAGGGCGTCCAGCGGCTCTCCCGGTCGCGCCCACCGCTCTGCGGAGGGCGGCCGGCCGCTGCCGTCGCCGGGCTGGCGGTGCTCATGCTCTTACTGCCGCTCGATGCGCTTCAGCGCCAGGGACTGCACCTCGTCCATGGTCTTCTGCACGTCGGCATTGCCGACGAGGATCTTCAGCACCTGCTCGACGACGATCTGCTGGATCTCCAGCGTCTTGGTTTCGAAGCCGAGCACGAGCTGCGGCAGGGCATAGGGAGTCTGCGCGTCGTAGACGCCGAGCCAGGGCGTGCGTTCCAGATCGGCCTTCGGCCGCTCGACCGGGGTGGCGACGCTGGCGGCGCCGAGGATGCCTTGCAGCTCGCTTTGCGCGGCCGGCTGCAGCATCCAGTTGATGAAGACGCCGCAGGCTTCCTTGTTCTTGGTGTTGGCGTTGACCGAGAGCGAGGTCAGGATCAGGCCCTGCTGTCGGTTCGGGAAGGGGGAGGGCGCCGCCTTGAAGCCGAGATTGGGGTTCTGCGCGGCGAAGATGCCGGCGACACCGCCATTGTCGATGTTCATGGCGATCTTGCCTTCCCAGAACATCCGCCGATAGGTCGCAGCATCCGCGCCCTTCGGGATCACGCCGGCATCATAGACCTGCTTGTAGGCGGTGATCGCCTCGACCACCTTCGGGCTGTTCAAGGTGAGCTGCTTGCCGTCGGCCCAGTTGCCGCCGAAGCCGTAGACATAGTTCGTCATGTCCTGCCAGAAGCCGGAGCGTTCCGGCATCGTCGCGCGGAAGGCGTAGCCGAAATTGCCTTTGCCGGTGGCGGCCTTCGCCGCGGCGAGGAATTCCGGGAAGGTCTTCGGCGGCTCGCCGCCCTGCAGCAGCGCCGGGTTGTAGATCAGCTGATAATTGGCGAGCTCGAAGACGACGCCGTAGCGCTTGCCCTCGACATTGAGGAACTTGTCCGGGGCCTGGAAGGTGTACTTGCCGGCATCGACGAGGTCGTCGATCGGCAGGATGCGCTTGGCCGGCAGCGCCGCGAAGAAGTCGGTCTGGTCGAAGCGCACGAGGTCCGGGCCGCCACCGCCGCCCATCTGGGTGAAGACGGTGTTGGCGAGCTGCGAGAACGGGATTGCGACAGGCTGGACCTCGACCTTGTCCTGCGAGGCGTTGAACTTGTCGATCCAGGCCTTGAGCTTGTCGCCGCGGCCGGCCTCGGCGAAGGTCGCGGCGGCGAAGGTGATCGTGGTCTTGCCCTGGCCGAAGGCGCGGGTGGCGCCGAGCGCCGCGGTGGCGCCGGCGGCTGCCAGAACGGCGCGGCGGGTCAGTGTCGTCATGGCTTCCTCCGATTGTCCCGTTGCCCGGGCTAGTTTTGATCGCCGTGAGGATCGCCGCCGCCAAAGCACGCGCAACCGGCGATGATGGACGCACGGCGGGGCGCGATAACAGCGAGCAGAGCTCACATGAACAGTCGAGGAGATGGGGTTCAGCCGCCAAGCGGCGGCTTCTTGAATCTCCCTGGAACTCCGCGCTTCTTCGCCTCGAAGGCGTGGCGCGGTGAAAGGCAAGCCTAAACATTTTGTAACATTTTACAAGAGCTCAAAGACCGGCGCCGCTGGTCCTCCTGTCTCGAAGCCTGCAATGAAAATCTGGAGAAGGCGCGAGAAATCGGCTCAAGGACCAGGACGCCACGATCCGGATCCCTTTGGCGTCGACAACCTCAGCCGGGAGCCTCGCCTTCATAGCCTCATGTCGTAGCCGGATTGACCCCGTGGCCTGAGCCGGTGATCCGCTGCCCGATCGGAAATCGATGCGGCGGCACAGCCGCTCCGCATGTCAGCTTCCAGAAAGCTCGGCAGCCTCCGCAGTCGGCGCGCGCCGAAAGCGGCGCCGATCGCCGAGACCGCAGCGAGGCTTGGCCACCGACAAGCTGAGAGCAGCAGGGACGGATGCGTACCCGGTCAAAGTGGCTCACCAAGGTTGGCCAGATCTGGTCTTTCGCCGGGAAGGAGTCGGTTTCAGCTGAGGGCGAAATGACACTCTAAGCGGTCGTCCTAGGTGCGGCGATCATCCCCAAGATATAGGCTCACCAGCCGAACAAGTTCACTCTGCATCGCGAGGTCCTCGATGTTACCCCGTCGCGCCGCATTGTGGATCACCCCGTCGAGTGCGTCCGAAATCACGCGGCCGGCAGCATAATCGGCCGCGCTGGGTGGGCGCTTTCGATATGTAGCGACGGCCTGGGCATAGTAGGAGAGTCGTTCTCAAATTCGCTGTGGGGGTTTCGATACTCCTCGGAGCTGGGAGCTTCGTCTAGCAGGACACGATATAGGCCGGGATGGATGCTCGACATTCTGCGAGTGCGGTCGCCCGGGCTTAACCAGAAATGGCTTAACCCTGAGCAACGGTCTTTCATCGCATCGGCCGAAGCCTTAATCACCTGCGTGCCAAAGATGTGGCCCCGCATCGATGATTGAGATGCCGATGTTTGCGCAAATGACCGATTTCGTCGGCAAGATCCTCGACAAGATCTCGGCGACGAGCCTGATCGCGACCGGAATGCTCCTGCTGACGGCGCTCGTCAGCGCGCTGGTCGCCTATCTCAGGACGACGAAGGAGCGCAGCTTCCGCGAGTTCTTCGATTTCGTGTTCCCGCACGAGATCATCATGCATCCTTCGGCGAAGGCGGACCTGCTGTTCTGGGTCACCCGCAAGGCGATCATGCCCTTCCTGATGCTGCCGGCGGGGATCACCTTCGTCGTCGCGGTCGGCTATGCGACCAACCGGGTGCTGGCGATGCTCTTCCACATCGATCCGCCCCTGATCCCCGGCCCGGCCGGCCCGCTCACCACGGTGATCTTCACCGTGACGATGCTGCTCGCCTACGACATCTCCTATTACCTGTACCATGTCGCGCAGCACCGCTTCCCGATCCTGTGGGAGCTGCACAAGGTCCATCACTCCGCCGAGGTCATGGTCGGCATCACCAAGGACCGCGTCCACCCGCTGGACGAACTGATGAACCGCGCCTGGGACGGGGTCATTCCCGGCATCTGCTTTGGCATCTGGTCGCTGGTCTCGCTCAACCTCGTCGAGCTCACCGTCTTCGGCATCAACGTCTATGTGATGCGCAATATCCTGATGATGGATTTCGTCAGGCACACGCATTTCAAGATCTCGTTCGGGCCGCTCAACAGCGTCGTGCTCTGCCCGCACTGGCACCAGTTGCACCACAGCGTCGACCCGCGTCATTACGACAAGAATTTCGGCCTGCTCTTCTCGTTCTGGGACCGCTTCTTCGGGACGCTCTGCGTGCCCAAGCCCGACGAGGACTTCAAGTTCGGGCTGATGGAGCGCAATGTCCGCGACTACCAGTCGCTTTCGGGCCTCTATCTCATGCCGCTGAAGCGGATGTGGCGCCAGATCAGGCTGCGCCTGCGCCCCCGCGCGGCCCGCCAGACGGCCCAGGAGATCGAGGAAACCCAGTCGTGACCGGGCAGAAGCGGCTCGCCGCGGCGGCCGGCCGCGAACTGGAGATCGTCACCTCCTACGAGCGGCTCGCGGCACTCGCGCCGGCCTGGGACGACCTGTGGCGGCGCGCCGACGGGCTCGTGTTCCAGAGCCATGCCTGGATCGACGCCTGGTGGCGCACCGCGACGCGGCGCGACGATCGCGACCTGCTGATCGGGCTGGTCTGGAACGGTGCGGAGCTCGAGGCCGTGCTGCCCTTGGCCACGATCCGCCGCCGCGGCGTCACCGTGCTCGAATGGGCCGCCAAGGAGCATAGCGACTATGGCGACGCCCTGCTCGCGCCCGACCGGAACCGCGATGCCATCACCGCCCTGTGGTGGGAGATCGCCGCGGCCGGCGGCTTCGACATGTTCTACCTCAACCGCCTGCTGCCGGATGCAGCGATCCGGGGCATCATCGCGCCCGACGTCGCGAGCGGCCGCTTGCGCCCCAATCACCGCAGCGAGATCAGCTATCGCGTTGCCGGCCCCTGGCGGCGCGGCACGGACTGGTTCGAGGCGCAGTCGAAGAAGACCCGGCAGAACTATCGCCGCGGCCGAAAATTCATGGAGGAAGCCGGCGAACTCCGCTTCCGCCTGATGAGCCCCGACGAGCCGCTGGAGCCGGTGCTGACCCGTGTTGCCGCGCTCAAGCGCAAATGGCTGGAGCGGCACGGCCGCGCCTCCGACCTGTTCGACGAGGGCGCGCCTGCGCTCGCGGCGCTGGTCGACGTGATGCGGCGCCTCGGCATCCTCCATGTCTTCGTGCTCGAACTGGCCGGCACGGTCGTCGCCGTCTCGATCAATGTCGTCCAGCGCCGCCGGATGATGGCCTTCATCACCACCTACGACCCGGAATTCGAGCGTGCCTCGCCCGGCATGGTCCTGATGATGGACTATATCCAGTGGTCGATCGACCAGGGGCTGGAGATGGTCGACTTCATGTGCGGCGGCGAGGATTTCAAGCGGCGCTTTGCGACGGAATCCGCGACGCTGGAATCGGTGACGGGCGCGCGCACGCTGGTCGGCCGGCTGGCGATGCTCGCCGACAGCGCCGGCCACGCTATCAGGAACTGGCGCTCGCGCCCGGCGGCTGCCGGCGCGCCAGGGGATTCCGCCGAACCATCGCCGAGCCATCGATAAACTCGAATCCCCCTGCGCTGTTCAGGCTGTGCAGGCGCCGGCCGGGCCAGAGCGGCCCTCCCGCCTCCAGGATGGTCTCGACCTCCTGCGCGAAACCCGTGTTGTCGAGCTGGGTCACGCGGGCGATGCCGAGCGCTTTGCCGTAACCTTGGCGGCAATCCTGCACCGGTCGCAGCAACTCCCCGTCACGCAGCACCATCCGCCCCGCAGGCCGCGCCGAGGCGATGTCGATCAGCACGGGATTGCGCGGATGCGGCGTCCAGGGCCCGCGGAAATCCGGCGCCGACCACAGATGCAGCGCGTCGGAGTATGAACCGCCGCCATCGCGCACCGTCGCGAACAGCCACCACCGCCCGTCCTGCTCGATGAGGGTGGCGTCGCTCGCGACCACCCCCTCGATCAGGGTCGCCTCCTTCACCCAGCCACCCGGAAAAGCCGTGGCGCGGAAGAGATCGACCCGCGCCGCGCTGCAGCTTTCCGGGATCATCCAGACCTCGTCGTCGCGGGCGAAGACGAAGGGATAGGACAGGTGGCCCGGCTGCTCGAACACGGGTTCGGGCCGGCCCAGCGGTCCGTCCGGCCCGAACGCGACCGCCGAGATGATGCCCTTGCCGGCCGCATGGGCGAAATCCTCGACGAAGAGCGTGACCCGGCCCTTGTGCAGGATCGGAAAGGGGTCGGCATAGAAGCGGGTGCCGTCATCCGGCAGGTCGGTCCAGCCGCTATCCGGATGTCGCTGCAGGGTGAACAGGTCGGGCCCGTCGAGCTTGCGCCAGCCGACCCGCCAATGCGGCGCGTGGAAGCAGGTCCGGTAGACCAGCTCGATCGCCTTCCCGATCCCGGCCTTGACGACCGTCTTCGCGATGCCGGCCGGCGCGGCGGGCGGCGTCGGAGGCCCCGTCTCGTTCGCAGGCAGAACCGGAACGTGCAATCGTCCGCCGGCCATGGCAGCGACGATCAGCGTCACGATCCGGGCAAGGATATCGTCCAGCTTCGCCAGGAGGATGCGACCGTTTTCGGAGCCCGGCCGGCCCGCGGCGACGACATCGCSGCTTTCCCTGAGCTCGACGAGGGGAATCCCGCCGCCGAGCAGGGCGGCGACCAGAGCATCTTCTCCCGCCTTGCCGTCGAAATGCAGGGTCCAGCGCCGCCCGGCTTCCGCCACGCTCCCGTCCCCGAGATCGAGAATCAGATCGGCGAGGCCGGCCTGCCGGCTGATCGGAACTGCCGCATCGCCGGGCTCAGCCACGGCGAACAGGCTGTCGGGGCGCAAGCCATGGAGCAGGCCCTCGACGCGAAACAGAGGGCCGAGCCCGCTCCCGTCGACAGGAGCGCTCTCCGGCAGGCAGAGCGACAGCTCGAGGCCCGGAATGCTCCGCAGGCGATCGATCAGCAGGAGATGCCATCGCCGCAACGGCGAAGCACCGATAGTCAACCTCAGTCGCATGCCCCATCCCACGCGGCTGCGTGCACCAGGTGGCCCGCGAGCGGAGGGTAGCCTGCCATGTCGGGATTTCGATTTCGTTAGCCCTGCCGGCGCAGTGGCGCGGGGGTAGAGCGGGGCTTGTTAAGGACTCGATGCCATTGTCCCCAGCGGTATCGCGATCGGGAAAGGCCGCGGTGCCGGCGTTGTTATGTTGGTAGAGTAGAGGAATGGCCAGCCTGGCTGCGACCGATCATCGGCAGGAGGAAGCGGTGCAGCCGGCTCCTCGGGAGGCTTATCGCCGGCGTCAGGATGGCGCTGTCGAGATCTCCGAGCTCTGGCGCATCCTCTGGCACCGCCGTTTCATGATTCTGGCCATTGCCGGCCTGCTCGCAGGCCTGACACTGGCCTATGGCGTCGTGACTTCGCCCCTCTACACGGCATCAGCCCAGCTCCTGATCGACCCGCGCGACCGCAACGTCGTCAGCAACGACGTCAATCCGAGCTCCGTCTCGCCGGATGGCGGACTGGCGCAGGTCGAGAGCCAGGCCAGCGTCATCCAATCCACCAGCGTGCTGATGCGCGCGATCCGCGCCGCGCATCTGGTTGACGACAGCGAGTTCAACGGCCAGGGCCTGCTGTCGCGTCTGCTCGGCCGGGTCGCGGCCGACCCGCCGAACGCCGATGGCAGCCTGACGCCCGCGGAGGCGCGGGCGCTCGCCAACCTGCGCCGCAAGTTCTCGGTGCGGCGCGCCGACAAGGTCTTCGTCGTCGACGTCGTCGTGACGACGAAGGACGCGGAGAAATCCGCGAAGCTCGCCAATGCCATCGCCGAAGCCTATCTCGCCGACCAGGCCGATGCCCGCAGCAAGGCGGCCACCGAGGCAGCCGACTCCCTGACTGCCCGGCTCGCCGAACAGCGCAAGCGCGTCGAGAAGGCCGAGAACGCCGTCGAACGCTACCGTGCGGAAAACAATCTCGTCGCCTCCTCAGGCCGGTTGATCAGCGACCAGCAGCTCGGCGAAATCAGCAATCAGCTTTCGGCGGCGCAGGCCCGGACGGCTGCGCTCAAGTCCCAGGTCGAGCAGATCGCCCAGCAGCACCGTGGCGGCAGCCTCGCCGGCAACTCGACCGAGGCGATCCAGTCACCCGTCATCGCCAAACTGCGCGAGCAGGAGGCGGCGCTCGTCCTGCGCGGTGCAGACCTGCAGAGCCAGCTTGGCCCGCGCCACCCCTCGATCGGGGCGGCCCAGAGCCAGCTCGTCACCATCCGCCGGATGATCGCGACCGAGATCACCCGCGTCGAACAATCCGTCCGCACCGATTACGAGCGCGCGCAGGGCAACGAGAAGCTCCTCGTCAGCAAGCTGGAAGCCCTGACACAGCAGACACAGGGAGCGGACCAGGCTTCGGTCCGGCTGCGCGATCTTCAGCGCGACCTGGAGGCTGCCCGCACCGTCTATGCCAATTTCCTGCTGCGCGCGCAGGAAACGCGCGAGCAGGCCAATCTCGACACCACCAATGCCCGTATCATCAGCCGCGCCCAAGCGCCACAGCAGGCGAGTTGGCCGCCGACCCTGCCGCTCGTCGCCGCAGCCGGAATGCTCGGGCTCGGACTTGGCGCAGGCCTGGCCCTGATTCGCGAATATGCCGCGCCCCATCTCATCTCCCGCGCCCAGGCCGAGGCGCTGGTGGGCGCGCCGGTCATAGCCGTGCTGCGCCCCGGCAAGCCCGCCGCGAAACAGCGCTGGCGCCTGCGCAAGGTGCCGCCCGTGCCGTCCGGGCCCGATGGCGAGGCCGGGCTTGCCCTGCTCAGACTGTTCAATACGTCGGAAGCGGCTGCCGCTGCGGCGCGCAGCCTGCTCCTGACCTCGGTCGAAAGCGACGCTGTCGATCGCGAGCGTGTAACGGACCAGCTTGCCGAAGCAGCCCTCGGGCAGGGCGAGCGCGTCCTGCTGATCGATGCCGATTTGGAAAAGGAGCCAGAGGAAACCGGCCTCGGCCTGATGGACCTGCTGCGCGRCGAAAGCAGCCTGGAGTCATCGATCCATTTTGGCGCCAGCAAGGATGTCGCGATGATGTCCGGCGGGCGCCGCAAGGCCCCGCCGCAGAAGCATGTCGGCCGGACCTTCGCGGCGCGGATGCTCGCCGATGCCAGCCGGCATTTCGACCTCGTCGTGATGGATGGCGGCGCGCTCGGCCGCAATGTCAGGATCGCTCCGCTCGTCGGCATGGTCGAGGAGATCGTGCTGGTCGCACGCCTCTACGGCACGCGCCAGCAGGACATCGTCCAGGCCATGGAGGCCGCGCGCATCATGGGCCGCTCGATCACGGCCACGATCCTCGTCGATCCCGGCGGGCGCGGCTAGAGCATTTTCAAGCGAAGTGGACACCGGTTCGCGTGAAGAAAATGCAGCAAAATCTCCTCATGCGCGCCGCCGGGCTGCGGGCGGCACCGGGCTGGGCCCGGCTCGACGGCATCAGCCGCATCGGCCTCGTCGCCACGGTGCTCGTGCTGTTCTGCATCTCCGGCGGCATGCTCTGGCTCGTCGGCTACAATTACGACGGCCTCGCCGGTTCGGCCGCGACCAAGATCCATCCCTCGACCTACATGGTCGTGCTCTTCTTCTGCTGGAGCGTGATCGCCAGCGGCGATCCGGTCAGCCGCGCCATCCACCTCGCCAGCGCCCGGCCGGCGACGCTCCTGATGCTGGTCGTCACCATCGCCGTGATCGTCGTGACCATCCTGCGCGGCGGCGCCGGCATCGGCGGCATGGTCGACACCTATGTCGCCGCCTGCTTGCTGGTCTTCCTGCTCGCCGACGCCGATGACGAGACCATGGCGACACTGACCACGCTGCTGCATGTCGTGATGACGCTGAACGCCCTGCTCGCGCTCGTCGAATTCGTCACCCAGACCCGCTTCTTCCCCTACCGCTTCGACGGTATCGCCTTCGAGACCGACACGCGCTCCGCCGCGCTGCACGGCCATCCGCTGGCCAATGCCATGATCACCGCGTGCTATCTGATGGCGTTGATCAGCGGCTCCCGCCCGCTCTCGCCGGCCGTGCGCGGCACGCTGATCGCCTTGCAGAGCGCCGCCCTCGTCGTCTTCGGTGGCCGGACGGCGCTGCTGGTCTCGCTGGCGCTCGGCCTCTGCTACGGCGTCGCCATGCTGTTCGCCTCGTTGCGCGGCGGGCGGGTCTCGCTCGTCGGCACCGCGATCGCCTGCCTGCTGGCGGCGCTGCTGCCGGTCGCGATCGGCGGATTGGCAACCATCGGCTTCTTCGACGACCTCGCGACGCGCTTCGTCTCCGATGGCGGCAGCGCCAACGCGCGCAAGGAGATGCTCGACCTGCTCGGCATGTTCTCGCTGGGCGATCTCGTCTTCGGTCCCGACAACGACCTCGTCGACACGCTCCGGCGCGTCAACGGCCTGGAATGGGGCATCGAGAACCCCTTCATCCGCATGACGCTCTACCAGGGCGCGATCGTCACCGCGCTGGTGACCGTGGCCTTCGGCCTGTTCATGTACGAGCTCGCGCGGATCGGGCGGGCGGGCGGCGTCTGGCTGCCGATGCTCGTCTGGATCGTCCTCCTGAACGGCTCGGAGAGCATCGCGACGAAGACGAACCTGCCCGCCAAGTTCGCGATCGTCGTACTCTGCCTCTATCGCCCGGAGCGCCAGACCAAGGCAGCGCCGCTCAGCCTGGCATCTTCAGCCCGAGCGCCTCGATCATGGCCGGGTCGAGCCGCCGGCTGACATCGTCGACCAGCAGCCCCAGGCTGTCGAACAGGTTCCAGAATGCCCAGGGAAAACCGAGCGCTTCGGCGCTCATACGAACATCCCTGACATAGCGCGCGCGGTCGGCGGGGGCCGATGCGGCGATGCCCGCGCCTGTCCGGACCGCCCCGAATTCGCCCATCAGGACGCGGCCGGGCGCGACGCTTTCGCGCTGCGCCCAGGCCCCGACCTGGCGCAGATAACCCTCGATGAAGGGGCGGTCCGGCCGGGCGTCGAAATACTCCTTCAGCACCCGCTCGGTCTCCCGATAGGTCGCGGCGCCGCTCCCCGATGCCGGCTGGCCGAGCTCCGCCATCCGGGCGCGGACGGCAGCAAGCGTCGTCTCCAGCGTGCCGCGCGACGCGGGCCAGGGCACCGCGTTGAGCGCGGGATAGAACGGCTCGCTCATCCATTTCGCGCCCTGATGCGAGAACAGGTAAGGCTCGTAGAAATGGAAGGTGAAGAGCAGCGGCTCGAAGGCGGCGAGCGCGCTCGCCTTCAACGGCTCCAGCCCGGCGATCATGCTGCCGCAAGCCCCCGTCGCGACCAGGGTGAGATCGGGAGCAGCACTTCGCGCGGCGCTGAGCATGCGCCGCTGGAGCCGATCCCATTCGGCTGCGCCGCAAGCCTGGAACGGCTCGTTGACGGGTTCGAGCGCGACACGGTCCGGCCCCAGCCGCACGAGCCGCCCCGCCAGTTCCGCAACCAATGCGAGATAGGCCGGGAGGCCCGGCGCGGCCTCGCTGCCGAAGAGACGGGCCGGCGTCCAGTGATGCGTGGCCGCATTGGCATGGAGATTGAGGACGACGGCGAAACCTTGGCCGAGCGCCGATGCGACCGCCGCCATGACCTGATCCAGCAGGATCGCCCGCTCGCGCGGCGCAGCGGCCAGGATCGGCCCGGGATCGACGGGGATGCGCACGAAATCGAAGCCTGCCCGGCGCAATTGGCCGAGGTCGCGCGCCGTCGGAACGGGACGATCGAGCTGGAAGGGCGGCCAATCGTAATCGGTACGCGGCGCCGGAAATTCCCGCGTCAGCGAGAACCATGGCCACAGATTGATCCCGCGCCGAAGAACGAGCGGCTGTACGGCCTGCGCCGGCCTCGCGCCGAGCAGAGTTGCCCCGACGCCTCCCGCCAGGACGGCCCGGCGGCTGAAGCTCATCCGGAGCTCTTGTCGGCCAGCTTGACGGCAGCCAGTTCGGGTGCCGCGGCCCCACCCGTCAAGGCCAGCGCCTCGCGCTCGTAATGCTCGAGCACGGCCTGCCACTTGAACTTTTCCTGCGCCCGCGACAAGGCCGCCTTCTTCAGACGCCCGGCGAGAATGTCGTCGGCGATCAGCCTGCCGATCGCCTCGGAGCAGCTGGCCTCATCCTTGAAGAAGAGCCCGGCCTCGCCCGCCGTCCAGCGATTATAGGGATTGTCATGCGCGATGACCGGGTTGCCGGCCCAGAGCGCCTCGACCAGCGACGGATTGGTGCCGCCGACCGTATGACCATGCATATAGGCGCGTGCGTGGAAGCGCAGCGCCTGCACGATGCTGGCATCATAGATCCCGCCGGGCGTCAGCACCTCTGGCCCGGTCGCGGCCATGACCTCGCGGTGATAGGCGATCTTGTCCGAGAACGTGCCGAGGACCACGAGCTTCATGCCGCGCGGCTTGCGCGAGAACGCCTCGACCAGCGTCAGGATCGAGTTGTCCGGCTCGATCCGGGCGATCGAGACGAGATAGCGGCCGCTTTCGAGGCCGAGCTTCGCCAGGGGAGCCACCGGTGCCGACGGGATCGGCACGCCGCCATAGGGGATCATGGCTGTCGCCGAGCGCGGGCGCCGCGTTGCCAGATGGTCGGCGATGATGGGATGGTCGGCCACCAGCCGGTTGGACGACCAGGCCGCGATCCATTCGTTGAGCCAGAACCAGGCGCGGACCGGAAAGGACCATTTCGGCCGGCGCCATTCGATGCCGTCCATGTTGGTGAAGATCTTGCGCCCGGCCAGCCGGAGATAGGGCAGGAAGACCGCCCCGTTATAGCCGAGCACCAGGCTCACCGCGTCGCGTCGTGCCGCATCCCGCACGCAATGCCAGTCGAATTCGAGCGTCGCCTTCGGTCCGTCCGATGCGACCTGCGTCCGGATCAGCTCGATGCCGCGCCACATCTCGCTGCGAAACCGTTGCGTGACGGTCGGAACCTCGTCCTGGCAGTAGACGCCCACGCGCCAGCCGCGCTCGACGAGAAACAGAGCAAGTTTCTCCGCAAAGGTCTCAAAACCGCCATGCGCTGCCGGAATCCCGCGTGTTCCAAGGATCAGCAGGGTGGGAGGAGTGTCCATTTTCAATCTGTCCAAACCGACCCACGCACCGGCGCAGGCAAAGCGTCGCAATTTCATTATGCCTTGAATTTCCGTGATTTATCTTCCTTTCATCCGGAATGGTTAGGACGGGCTTTCCCGATTGCGAACTTGTCCAGAACGGACCGACGCGGCCTCGAACGGAATTGGATCGTGACGCTCCGTATCGCCTGCATACATCAAGGGTACGAACTCTACGGCTCGGACCGCAGCTTCGCCGAAAGCGTCGCGGCGCTGCGCCAGGCCTACCCTTCGGCTGAGATCGAAGTCGTGCTGCCGCGCGATGGGCCGATCCGCCGGCTGCTCGAAGGCGACGCGAGCCGGATCGTCGTCGAGCCGCTCTGGGTGCTCCGCCGCAAGGACCTGCCGCGGCTGGTCGCGACCGCGCCGATCGCCTTGCCCCGCGCCATCTTCCGGGCTGCCCGCCGCTTCAGGCGCTCGGACCTCGTCTACATCAACACCTCGGTCATCGTGGACCATGTGCTGGCCGCCCGGTTCTTTCCGGGCAAGGCACTTCAGCACATCCACGAGATCCCGGAAGGCGCGACCCGCACGCTGCTGCGGCGGCTGATCCTCTGGGGTCGCGCCCGCCTGATCTTCAACTCCCGTGCGACGCGCGAGGCCTTCGAGGCTCCGCCCGGTATCCCCTCCGACGTCATCTATAACGGCGTCGCCGGTCCTGCCGACTGGGCACCGACCGACTATGACGGGCAGCGCTCCTTGCGCGTGCTGATGCTCGGCCGGATCAACCGCATCAAGGGGCAGGAGGTGCTGCTCGCCGCGCTGGCATCCCTGCCGCCGGAGATCCGCGACCGCATCGAGACCCGCATCGTCGGCAGCGCCTTCGAGGATCCCGGCCTCGAAATTGCTCTGCGCGAAGCCGTGACCAGCGCCGGCCTCGCTTCCCATGTCAGCGTCGAGCCTTTCCTCGACGATCCGACCCCGCTCTATCGCTGGGCGGATATCGTCACCGTGCCGTCGCGCCGGCCGGAATCGCTCGGCCGCGTCGCGATCGAGGCGATGGCTTTCGGCCGCCCGCCGCTCGCCTCGGCCATCGGCGGGTTGCGCGAGGTCGTGGCCGACGGCGTCACCGGCCGCCTCCTGCCGCCGGGCGATGCCGACGCGCTGGCACAGGCTCTCGCCGAGATCGTAGGCAATCCCGGTGTGCTTGCACCGATGGCGCGCGCCGGTCGCGAACGCTTCAACGCCCTGTTCAGTGAGCAGGCCGTCGCGCAGGCGATTGCAGCAGTCGCCGCCGACATGCTTCGCCAGGGCTCGAGCCGCCCGCGATGAACCTCCAGGCCCTCCGCCATATCGTGCTGCGACTCGTCGTCATGGTCGGCGGCGAGGCGATGCAGAGCGCCTTCCATCTCGGCCTCAACATCGCGCTGCTGCATTCCGTATCGGCCCGCGACTACGGCATCTTCGCCCTGGTGATGGTCGTCGGCGGTCTTGGCCTGACCTATATCCGTGCCTTCACGGCGCTGCCTGCCAGCATCGCGATCGCCCAGAGCCGCGGCTCAGGCGCGGCCGGCGCCTATGAGGTCACCTTCGGTTCGGCTGCGATGCTGCTGTCGCTGCTGCTCGGCCTCGTCGTGACCGGCGTCCTGGGTGTCTGGCTGGACGAGGGCGCGCTGTTCGGCGGAGCCTTCATCGGGCTGTGGTCGATGCGGGCGCATGTCCGCACGGTCTTGTTTGCCCGCAATCGCCAGATGCTGGTGAGCCTCAGCGATCTCACCTTCACCCTCTGCGGCGCAGCGGGTACCGCCTGGGTGATATGGGACGGCACCCATATCCTCCAGCACACTTTCGCGGTGATGATGGCGGCCAATGCGCTCGGCATCGCGGTGCTGCTGATCCTCTCGCGCCGGCGCCCCCTGCGGATCAATTTCGGCCGGCATGTCTGGCGGCGCTACCGCAAGCTCTGGCGCGACCTGAAATGGTCGTTGCTGAGCGTGACGATCACCAACCTCCAGGGCCAGGGCATGGCCTTGATGGTCGCGGCGATGGCGGGTCCTGCGGCCTATGCCCCGATCGCGGCGGCACTGGTCAATTTCGTGCCGCTGCGCATCGTCTCCACCGCCTTCGCCAACATGATGCATCCCGAGCTCTCCAAGCTCATGGCGCATCGCGATTTCGCCAAGGTCGGGCAGCGGCTGCGGCGCTGGCCCCTGCCGCTCGCCTGCCTCGGCATCCTCTACGGCATCGTCGTCCTGATCGCCCTGCCCTTCATCGAGCCCGACAGCCTCGAAGGCACGCGCTTCTTCAAAATCTCCGTCCTGGCCTGGGTGATGAGCAGCCTGCCGATGCTCTATGTCATGCCGCGCATCTGGCTGGAGATCGCGCAGGACTACCGCTCCATCGCCATTCTCTCGGCCATCGCCGCCGCGGCCGGCCTGCTGCTCGTCTTCGTGCTGCTGCTGACCGTCTCACCGTCCTGGGCCCTGCTCGGCGGCGCGCTCTCGGAGGTCATCGTGCTCATCGGCTCCTGGGCGATCGTCCGGCCACGGCAGCGCGCAGCCGAGCAAGCCGCCAGCCGACGCTGAGAGGGGCGAGCCAATTCCAAACTAGGCAATATCGATTTGCCTGCGCCGCCCCTCGGCTGAAATCCTGAGATCGATGGTTCGCTGGCAAACGTCGGCAACGGGCCGTCACCGGTAGCGCGTCAGGCGCTCGCGCGACGGCCCAGAAAGCGGATCGGGCACGCTACTGGAGGCTTTTTTCACGCCACTTCGGTTCTCGCGGCGAACCGAAGTGGGCACGGGCCAGCCCAAGAATGCGGCCCTGCGATGCCGGGATATCTGCGCGCCCAGCCTCTCGAGAGGATCGCCCCCACCCTTTAACCTACGGAAGCTCCGCGGAATCGGGCGTGGCACACCGCATATGCGGGAAAGCTGAAACCAGCTGGCGGACAGGGCGGGATTCGAACCCGCGATACGGTTTCCCGTATACACACTTTCCAGGCGTGCGCCTTCAACCACTCGGCCACCTGTCCGGCGGGCTGCTTATGACCGCCGAGGCGTAATCTTTCAAGGGCCGAGTCGCAGGGTTTTCACAATCCCTTGCGATCAGGCCGCCGGCTCCGCAGTTCGCCCGCCTCGCGAAGCGATGCGCGCTTGGCGCGATCCGGCGGAAATCGTCCCGGGCGGGTTGCGCTCGGCGGTTGGCACGCGCACATCTTTGATCGGCGCGGTGGCAGGCCCGTGTCGTAGGCGAAGGTGTGGACGTAGAGGGCTGAGCTGTGCGGTTTCTGGTCAGGCTTGTCGGATATCTTCTCGTCGCCGCGGGCTTTATCGTTCTGGTCATCGATGGTGCGCGTTCGATCGCGAATGCGCTGCTGCGCTTCACCACGGTGGGCGATGTCCTTGCGGCGCTGCTGCACGAGCGCTATCGGCTGCTCGGCCCGATGATCGAGCGCGACATCCATCCCTTGCTATGGGATCCGGTGCTGCTCTCCATGATGCAGGCGCCGGCCGCGCTCGTGGCGCTCCTGGTCGGCTTTGCCCTGCTTTGGCTCGCCCGGCCTCCCGAGCCCCGGATCGGGATCGTCACGCGTCGGTGAACGGGCTGCGACGCGGCATCCTGTGCAGAGGCCGTTTCGATGCTTACATAAGGCGTCGAGTTGAACGGAACGGAGCCGACGATGTTCTCCCTGCGCAAGAAGACTTCACTGCCGACCGCGGCCGAAGCGCTGCCCGGGCGCGCCGCGGCGATCCCCACCGCCGAAACCCATTTCGTCAACGGCCATCGCCTCGCTGGCCCTTATCCGGAAGGCCTGCGCCAGGCCGTGTTCGGGCTCGGCTGCTTCTGGGGCGCGGAACGGAAGTTCTGGCAGATGGGTGACGGCGTCTGGGTGACGGCCGTCGGCTATGCCGGCGGCGAGACCCCGAACCCGACCTATGAGGAGGTCTGCAGCGGCATGACCGGCCACACCGAGGTCGTGCTCGTCGTCTACGATCCGGCCACGMTCTCCTATGAGGACCTGCTCAAGCCCTTCTGGGAGAATCACGACCCGACSCAGGGCATGCGSCAGGGCAATGAYRTCGGCACSCAGTACCGGTCGGCGATCTATGTCTTCGACGACGCGCAGCGTGCGGCGGCCGAACGCTCCCGCGACGAATACGTGAAGGCGCTGGCGGCGAATGGCTACGGGCCGATCACGACCGAGATCCGCGAGGCGCCGCCCTTCTATTTCGCCGAAGACTACCACCAGCAATATCTCGCCAAGAATCCGGCCGGCTATTGCGGCCTGGGCGGAACGGGCGTGGCCTGCCAGATCGGCCTTGGCGTCCACGCCTGAGGCGAAAGGATCGGAGTTCCGGGGAAGGGCGCCGTCAGCGGCGCCCTTTTTCGTCAGTTCTCTATATGTTCTTGCGCTGGGCTCGAAGCTCCGCTAGCGTTTCGCTGGGGAACGGGGTGGGCTGAGATGGTGACGCGGGTCGCGACGGTGGCGTTCGAGGGCATCGAGGCGCGGGCCGTCGACGTGCAGGTACAGGTTTCCTCCGGCAGCGTCGCCTTCGTCCTCGTCGGCCTGCCCGACAAGGCCGTCGCCGAAAGCCGCGAGCGGGTCAGGGCGGCTCTCATCGCCTCGGGGCTGGCCCTGCCGGCCAAGCGCATCACCGTCAACCTCGCGCCGGCCGATCTGCCGAAGGAGGGCAGCCATTACGACCTGCCGATCGCGCTCGCCGTGATGGCGGCCATCGGCGCGCTCCCGCCGGATGCCCTGGCCGGCTACACCGTGCTCGGCGAGCTCGCTCTCGACGGCTCGATCGCGGCCGTCGCCGGCGTGCTGCCTGCCGCGATCGCGGCCTATGATCGCGGGCAGGGGCTGATCTGCCCGGCTTCGACCGGCCCGGAGGCGGCCTGGGCGGCGGCCGATATCGACATCCTGGCGCCGCGCTCGCTGATCCAGCTTGCCAATCATTTCAAGGGCACGCAGGTGATGGCGCGGCCCGAGCCGGCCGTGGCGCGCCAGAGTGGGGCCTTGCCCGATCTCGCCGACATCAAGGGCCAGGAGAGCGCGAAGCGCGTGCTCGAGATCGCGGCGGCCGGCGGCCATAATCTCGTGATGAACGGGCCGCCCGGCGCCGGCAAGTCGATGTTGGCAAGCCGCCTGCCTTCGATCCTGCCGCCGCTGACGCCGCGCGAGCTTCTGGAGGTCTCGATGGTGCTCTCCGTCGGCGGGCATCTCGCCGGCGGTGCCTTGACCGATCGACGACCTTTCCGCGCGCCGCATCACTCGGCCTCGATGGCGGCGCTCGTCGGCGGCGGCCTGCAGGCGAAGCCCGGCGAGATCTCGCTCGCCCATCATGGCGTGCTTTTTCTCGACGAATTGCCCGAGTTCCAGCCGCAGGTGCTCGATGCGCTGCGTCAGCCGATGGAGACCGGCGAGGTGCTGATCTCGCGGGCCAACCAYCGTGCCRTCTAYCCCGCGCGMTTCCAGCTCGTCGCGGCGATGAATCCCTGCCGCTGCGGCAAGGCGACGGAGCCGGGCTATGCCTGCCGGCGCCAGCCGAACGAGCGCTGCATGGCGCAGTACCAGGCCCGGATTTCCGGCCCGCTGCTCGACCGGATCGACATCGCGATCGACGTGCCGGCAGTCACTGCCGCCGACCTCATCCTGCCGGCCGCCAGCGAGGGTTCCGCCGAGGTGGCGGCGCGCGTCGCGGCGGCGAGGGCGCTCCAGGGCGCCCGCTTCGAGGCGCTCGGGCTTGGCCACGTCACCACCAATGCCGCCTGCCCGGGACCGGTGCTGGAGGAGATCGCCCGTCCCGACAATGCCGGCCTTGCCCTGCTGAGGGATGCCGCCGAGGCGCTGCGGCTCACCGCCCGTGCCTATCACCGCGTTCTGAAGGTCGCGCGCACGCTCGCCGATCTGGACGGCGAAGCGAAGGTCGGCCGGCTGCATCTCGCCGAGGCGCTGTCCTATCGCACGCGCGGCGGGGAGCTGGCGCAGGCGGCGTAGAGAAAGCCCCGGTCCCGCGGTTTCGGGAAAAGCCGAGCTGCCCCGCCAGCCCCCAAGGTTAAGCCTTGCTTGAAAGCTGACGGCAAAATCGCGCTTTCCTCAAGCGGCTTTTTTCAGGGCGGCGGCCTTAGACGGGGAGCATGGCTCTCTCGTCCTGGACATGGTTCGTCATCGCTGCCGCCGTCATCGTCGCCCTGCTGGGAACGGGCGGCGTCCTCGCGCTGAGGCAGCTGGCGCGCACACGCCGCCAGCTTGCATCGCTCACCCATGAGGTCGAGACGCTGAACGACCAGCTCTGGACGCTGGCCGACAGCGAGCAGCGCTATCGCAGCCTGGTCGAGGCTCAGGGCGATTTCATCGTCCAGCGCGATGGGGCCCGCATCATCTACGCGAATACCGCCTATGCCGCGCTGTTCGGCGCCGAGGAGAACGATCTCGTCGGCAGCGAGGCGCAATTGCCGCAGCTCGCCTCGCGGGCGCTGCGGACGCTCGACGGCGGAGCCCGCAGTTTCGACGAATGCCTCGCGACCTATGTCGGGGAGCGCTGGATCGCCTGGATCGAGACGGCGGTTCCAGGCCCAGGCGGCCGCACCTTGATCCAGCGCGTCGGCCGCGACATCTCCGCCCGTATCGCCGATGAGGACGCGCTGGTCGAGGCCCGCGCCCGGGCCGAGGCCGCCAATGAGGCGAAGTCGCGCTTCCTCGCCACGGTGAGCCACGAATTCCGCACGCCGCTGAACGGCATCCTCGGCATGTCCGATCTGCTGGCCGATACCGGCCTCGATGGCGAGCAGTCGACCTATGTCCAGGCCCTGCGCATCTCCGGCGAGGCGCTGCTCGCCCTCGTCGACGACATTCTCGACTTCGCCAAGGTGGAAGCTGGCCGGCTGGAGCTCGTCGAGGAACCCTTCGATGTCGTCCAGCTGGTCGAGACGGTCTCCGAGCTGATGGCGCCCCGGGCCCAGGCCAAGGGAATCGAGCTTGCGGCCTATATCGCGCCGGAACTGCCGGCGCAGCTCGTCGGCGATCGCGACCGCCTGCGGCAGATCCTGCTCAATCTGGTCGGCAACGCCGTCAAGTTCACCGATGCCGGCGGCGTCGGCCTGAGCGTGCGGCGGGTGGGGAGAATGGTCGAGATCCTGGTCTCCGATACCGGGCCCGGCATTCCGGCCGACAGGCTCGAGGTCATTTTCGGGGAGTTCGAGCAACTGGATCATGGCCCCGGAATCCGCCATGCCGGTACCGGCCTCGGCCTCGCCATCGTGCGGCGGCTGGTCGGGCTGATGGAGGGCGAGGTCCGGGCGGAGAGCCGCCTCGGCGAGGGCGCGAGCTTCCGCGTGATCCTGCCGCTGGCCGCGGCGCCGGGCGCCGAGACGGTGCCGATCCCGCACTGGCCGGAGCAGCATGTCCTGCTCGCTTCTCCTGCGCCCTTCGCGGCCCGCTTCCTGTGGGAGTCGATCCGGGCCACGGGTGCGGCGGTCTCCGTCGCGGCCTCCGCGGAGGCCGCGCGGGCGACCCTTGCCGGCGAACGCCCGGTGACCGCGGTGCTGATCGACCATGCGCTCGGTGACGGCGCGGCGAAGGAGCTGGCGGAAACGGTGCGGGAGGCGGGCATCCGCGATTGCCTGATCCTGCTGTCGTCCCTGGCACGGCGCCAGTTCGGCTCGCCGCAGGCCGCGGGATTCTCGGGCTTCCTCATCAAGCCCGTCCGCGCCCGCTCGCTCTATGAGCGGCTGGGTACGCGCTTTCCCCAAACCTTGCCGGCTACAGGCAAGAGCCAGGCCGCCAGATCGCCGGTGCGCAAGCCCCTCAATATCCTCGTCGCGGAGGATAACGAGATCAATGCGCTACTGCTGACGCGGACGCTGGAGCGTCTCGGCTCCTCGGTCATCTGGGTCCGCGACGGGCGCGAGGCCCTGCAGCGGATCGAGGCCAGCCTCGCCGGCGCGGCCGCGCCGCTCGATCTCGCGCTTCTCGATATCCGCATGCCGGTGATGACCGGGCTGGACTGCGCCCGTGCCGTGCGGACGCTGGAAGCGGAGCGTGGCCGCATCCGGCGCTTGCCGCTGCTGGCCGTCACGGCCAATGTTTCGGCGGCGGATCGCGAGGCCGCGCTCGCCGCGGGAATGGATGATTGTCTCGCCAAACCGCTCGAGCGCGCGGCGCTGCTGCGCTGGCTCGATCACCTCGGCAAGGAGGCCTCGCGGACATTGTCGGCTTGACGGGCGTCACCGCTTCGACGCAGTTTTGTCGCGAAGTTGTAAGATGCGCGGAGCAAGCCTTCCCGGATGCCGGAAGCGGCTTAGAGGGTGAGACAGGCGATGGCATTGCACGTTTCTGAGCGATCGAACGCGCTGCCGGCCCGGTTTTCCGCCGGCAATCCCCTGCTTTCGCGCCTCGCTCCGATGATGCTCATCACGGGCGGGGCGATGCGCCGTTACGGATTGGAAGCCGGCGAATCAGCGCCGCTTTCGGGGAGCCTGGGCCGGCTCGGCTCGCTCGAAGTTAGGCTGGCGCGCGGCCCCCGCGAGATCTGGCGCGCGCAGCGGCTGCGCTACCGCGTCTTCTACCAGGAAATGTCGGCGAAGCCCGATGTGATCGCCCGCATGTTCCGCCGCGATGCCGACCGCTTCGACAAGGCCTGCGATCATCTGCTCGTCATCGATCACGCGGCGAAGGGCCGTTTCGGCGGCATCAAGCCGAAGGTCGTCGGCACCTACCGCCTGATGCGGCAGAGCGCGGCGAATCGGCTGGGCGGCTTCTATACGCAAAGCGAGTTCGATCTCGCGCCCCTGCTGGCACGCCATCCCGGCCAGCGCTTCCTCGAGCTCGGCCGCTCCTGCGTGCTGCAGCCTTACCGCAACAAACGCACCGTCGAGCTGCTCTGGTCTGGTATCTGGGCCTATCTGGAGCATCACCGCATCGACGCCATGTTCGGCTGCGCCTCCTTCGACGGCACCGACCCTGACGCGCTCGCCTTGCCGCTGAGCTTCCTGCACCACCATGCCCGCTCGCAGGGCGAATGGAGTGCTGAGGCGCATCCCGAGCATCTCGTCGGCATGGACCGGCTGCCCGCGGAGATGGTCGACTACAAGCTCGCGCTGAAGCWGMTGCCGCCGCTGATCAAGGGCTAYCTCMGGCTCGGCGCCCGCTTCGGCTCCGGYGCGGTCRTCGACCGCCAGTTCGGAACGACCGACGTGCTCGTCGTGCTGCCCGTCTCGGCGATCGACAGGCGCTATGCCCAGTATTACGGCGGCGAGAACTCGCGCTACGCCGCCTGACGGCCGTTCATTCGCCGGCTGCGGCCAGCGCCTTCAACGCTTCGCGATAGGTCGGATAGCGGAAGGCGTAGCCGAGTTCCCGCTTCACCAGCGCATTCGAGACCCGCTTGTTCTCGCCGTAGAAGCTCGCGGCCATCGGTGAGAGCTTCGCTTCGCCGAATGAGATTTCGGGCGGCGGCTCCAGCCCGGTCAGCCCCGCGGCGAAGCTGACGACATCCTGCGGCGGAGCCGGCTCATCATCGGTCGCGTTGTAGATCGCGCCGTTGCGCGGCTGCGCGAGCGACGCCATCAGGATGCCGGCGATGTCGTCGACATGGATGCGGTTGAAGACCTGGCCCGGCTTGACGAGCCGCGTCGCCTTGCCCTCGCGCAATTTGGCGATGGGGTTGCGGCCGGGGCCGTAGATGCCGGAAAGGCGGAAGATCTGCACGGCCTTGCCGCTGTCGCGCCCCAGCGCCAGCCAGTCCTCTTCGATCGCGACGCGCAGCCTGTTGCGGGCGCTGCCCGGATTCACCGGCTGGCTTTCGTCGATCCAGGCGCCGCCCTGGTCGCCATAGACGCCGATGGTCGAGAGATAGCCGATCCAGCGCAGCGCCGGCGCGGTGGCGAGTTCGTTGCGCAGCCTTTGCAGCACGGGGTCGCCGTCCTCGCCCGGCTGGACCGAGACGAGCACGGCTTCGGCCTCCGCCACAGCCTTGGCGAGCGGGGACGAGACTGCGAAGCCGCCGAAGACCAGCGTGCGGATGCCTTCGCGGCTGAGCTCCGCGGCCCGCTCGGCCGAGCGGGAGGTGCCGGTCACTTCCCAGCCGCGGGCGAGCGCGGCGCGCGCGAAGAAGCCGGCCGAATAGCCGAGGCCGAGGATCAGCAGTTTCATGCGGCATCTTCCGTCTGCGGGAGCAGGGCGGCCCATTCGGCCTGCACCTGATGGTCGGTTTCCGTGCGCAGGCTCGTCGGCGCCAAGAGGGCAGCCTGCGCCGGATCGAGGCGGCCGAGCGCCCAGACCGCCATGGCACGCACCAGCGGGGAGGGCGCGTCGAGATGCGCAAGGGCGCTGGCGGCCAGCTCCGGCCGGCCGCTATTGCCGATCGCGATCAGCACGTTGCGCAGGAAGCGGTCACGCCCGGTCCGCTTCACCGGCGTGCCGGCGAAGAGCGTGCGGAAGGCCGCATCGTCGAGGCCGGCGAGCTCGGCCAGGGACAGCCCGTCGAGCTCGTCCTTCAGGGCGAGGCGGGTTTCCTGCGCACTTTCGGCGAACTTGTTCCAGGGGCAGACGGCGAGGCAGTCGTCGCAGCCGAAGATGCGGTTGCCGATGCCGCTGCGCAGCTCCGCGTCGATATGGCCGGGATGCTCGATGGTGAGATAGGCGATGCAGCGGCGCGCATCGAGCTGGTAAGGCGCCGGGAAGGCCGCGGTCGGGCAGATGTCGAGGCAGCGCCGGCAGGAGCCGCAATGGTCGCGCTCGGGCTCGTCGGTCGGCAATTCGGCTGTGGTGTAGATCGCGCCGAGCAGGAGCCAGGAGCCGTGCTCGCGCGAGACGAGCACGGTGTGCTTGCCTTGCCAGCCGAGCCCGGCCGCCTGCGCCAGCGGCTTCTCCATGACCGGGGCGGTATCGACGAAGACCTTGACGTCGCCGCCGCCGCGCGCCGCGAGCAGCCCGGCCACGCTCTTGAGCTTGCCCTTGATGACGTCGTGATAGTCGCGCCGGCGGGCATAGAGGGAGATCGCGCCCTTGTCGGGGTGGGCGAGCATGGCGAGCGGGTCGCCCTCGCCGGCATAGTTCATCCCGAGCATGATGACGGAACGGACCTCGCTCCACAGCGCCCGCGGATCGGCGCGCTGGGCGGTGCGCTCGTCCATCCAGGCCATGTCGCCGTGATAGCCGGCCTCGAGCCAGGCCTTGAGCCGGCCCGGCGCGAGCGGAATCGCATCGGCCGCCGCGACGCGCATCGCGGCGAAGCCCTCGGTGCGGGCGCGCGCGGCGATGGCGCGCTTCAGCGCCTCGCCGCTCAGAAGTCCAGATTGTCGTAATGGGCGCTCGGAGCCATGCCCGGCACCCGGTCGCTCAGCAGCGGCCGGAAGCTCGGCCGCGATTTGATTCGGGCGTACCATGCGCGCGCCGTCTCGTCCTCTTCCCAGGGCACGTCACCGAGATAGTCGACGCAGGAAAGATGCGCCGCCGCGGCGAGGTCCGCATAGCTCAGCCCGGCGCCCGCCAGCCAGTTCCGCTTGGCGAGCAGCCAGGAGATGTAGCGCAGATGATAGCGCACATTGGAGCGCGCCGCGCGGATCGCGCCCATCTCCGGCGGGCCACCGCCTTCGTCGCGGCTCATGAAACGCTTCATCACCTTTTCGAGGACCAGCGGCCCGGTGATCTCGTCATGGAACTTCAGGTTGAACCAGTCGAGCGCCTCTCCCAGACACGCTCCTCGACCAGCTCGGCCTCCATRCCGAATTCACCGAGCACGAGACGGATGAAGCGCGAATGCGGGCATAGCGGATAATGGTACAGCGTCGCCATGGCACTCATGAAGCCTTGAAGCGGGTCAAATGCGGCCGGAGCGGGGCGAGAGGCCAGAAAAATCCCCGCTATGCGTCCAGCGCCCGCTCATATCACGCCCGAAAAGCGCCACAAGCGCGGGGGAAGCGGACGCGGACGATTTGCCTGGGTTCATTGGCGAAGTGGTAACCAATTTGCAAAGAGCCGGGCGTAAGCCGGTAACGCATCGACCGAAGCCAGCCGGCGCGGATCCAAGTCGCACGAGGACGTTCTCCCATGCAGAATCTCATCGAAGCCTTCGTCCTCGGCATCGTCGAGGGCCTCACTGAGTTCCTGCCGGTCTCCTCGACGGGCCATCTCCTGCTGCTGGGCCACTTCCTCGGCTTCGAATCGAACGGCAAGACCTTCGAGGTCCTGATCCAGCTTGGCGCGATCCTAGCGATCCTGCTGGTCTATTTCCGCCGCCTGCTCGACATCGCGCTGCGCCTCCCGAGCGATCCTGCCGCCCGGCGCTTCGTCATCGGCGTGCTGGTCGCCTTCCTGMCTGCGGCCATCATCGGCGCGCTCCTGCACGGCTTCATCAAGGGCGTGCTGTTCAATCCCCTGATCGTCTGCTGCGCGCTGATCGCCGGCGGGCTCGTCCTGCTCGTGGTCGACGAGCTGGAGCTCCAGGAGAAATACACCGACGCGACCGCCTTCACGCTGCCGATGTATCTCAAGATCGGCTTCTTCCAGTGCCTCGCAATGATCCCCGGCGTCTCCCGCTCCGGCGCCACGATCGTCGGAGCGATGCTGCTCGGCGCCAGCAAGCGGGCGGCGGCCGAGTTCTCCTTCTTCCTCGCCATGCCGACCATGGCGGGCGCCTTCGCCTACGATCTCCTGAAAAGCTACAAGGACCTGACCTTCAACGACAGCATGCTGATCGTCATCGGCTTCGTCGCCGCTTTCTTCTCGGCGCTGATCGTGGTGCGCTCCTTCCTCGACTTCGTCTCGAAGCGCGGCTTCGCGGTCTTCGCCTGGTGGCGGATCATCGTCGGCTTGGTCGGGCTTGCCGGGCTCTGGATCGTCGGCTGATCGCACCCGCTTTTCGGTCGGGACGGCTTCAGATTTCGGATGGGATCCATGAGGTGATCCCATCTGAAATCATCCGGCTCTAGCCGGCCCGCGACGGGTCCCCCAGCGGGGTGGCGACGGGCACGGAGGTCGACGGGGCGGTGGCCGGGGCCGAGGTGAGCGAGGCGGTCTGCCGCTCGATCATGCGGTGGACGACGGGCGGGTTCGGCCCGCTGTGCAAGGCGCGCACGCGCTCCCCGATTTCGGCGTCGGCCTGCGTCACCCGCTGGTTCTGCCGGACATATTCGACCCAGGTCGGGCTGTCGTAGCGCTCGAACCAGAGCGTCGGATCGGTCAGGTCGCGCAGCAGCGTCCAGTGGCGCGCGCCGTCGCGCCGGCGGATGCGGCGGCGCTCCGCCATCACGTTCAGGAAGGCGACGACGTCCTCCGGCTTGATGATGTACTCGACGGTGACGATCACCGGCCCGCTGCGTGGCTCGATATCGACCGCGACCTTGGGCTCGCGCCAGCGGCTGAGCGGATCGAGATTGAGCTCCTCCAGCGGCGGCAGCCTGTAGAGCAGGCCCAGGCCCGCCCCGATCAGCAGGGCGATGGCCGAAAGCTGCAGGCCTCGGTCCGTTCCGAACAGCAGCGCCGTGCGCCCCCAGGCCCAGCTGCCCATCGCCATGCCGCCGAAGGTGGCCATCTGGTAGATCGCCAGCGCCCGGCCCACGACCCAGCGCGGCGCCGAGAGCTGGACCGTGGCGTTGAAGGTCGAGARCGCCAGCACCCAGCAGGCGCCGCAGACGAAGAGGCCGGGGATCGTCATCCAGATCGTCCGGCTGAAGGCCACCAGCAGGATGCCGACCGCATAGGCGATGAAGGTCGAGCGGACCAAGGCTTCCGTGCTCATCACCCGGCGCAGGCGGGCGCTCATGAAGGCGCCGGCGACGGCGCCGGCCCCGAAGCCGCCGAGCAGGATGCCATAGGTCAGCGGCCCGCCGCGGATCAGGTCGCGCGCCACCAGCGGCAGCAGGGCGAGGCCGACGATCGCGCCGAAGCCGAAGGCGAAGGCGCGCAGGATCACCGCGCGGATGTTCGGCGACATCGCGACATAGCGCACGCCCGCGCCCATCGCGATGAACAGCGTCTCGCGCGGCAACACCCGCTCGACCTTGGGCGGTTGCCAGCGGGCGAGCACGGTGATCAGGCCGATATAGGAGAAGGCGTTGATCACGAAGGCGGCGACCGCGCCGGCCGCGGCGACGATGGCGCCGCCGATGGCGGGGCCGACGCTGCGCGCGATGTTGAAGGCGACGCTGTTCAGCGTCACCGCCGCCGGCACGTCGCGGCGCGGCACCATGTCCCCCACCGAGGATTGCCAGGCCGGGTTGTTGAGGGCCGTGCCGCAGCCGATCAGAAAGGTGAAGCTCAGGAGCAGCCAGGGCGTGATCAGCCCGAGCCAGGCGCAGGCCGCGAGCCCGACAGAGACGGCCAGCATGAAGAACTGCGCGGTCAGCATGATCCGGCGCCGGTCGTAATTGTCGGAGATCGCCCCGGCCGCGAGCGAGAACAGCATCACCGGCAGCGTCGTCGAAGCCTGGACCAGCGCCACCATTTCCGCCGAAGGCGAGATCGAGGCCATCATCCAGGAGGCACCGACCGCCTGGACGAGGCCGCCGAAATTGGAGGCGAGGCTGGCGAACCAGACGGCCCGGAAGATCGGTTGCCGCAGCGGGACGAAAGGCGAGGTGTCCGAGCGCGCTATGCCTTCCGAAGCGAGTTCGGCTTCCGCCACATCGGCTGTCGGTTGGGCATGCAAATCATCAGGCATGGAATAGGGTTAGCATGAGGGCGCGCGGAGGAAACCGTTTTCGATTTCGAAAACGGCGAAACTGGGAAAGTTTTTGCGCAGGCCCGCGGGCGCCCTCTCAGGCCGTCGCCGGCTGCCGCGCCGGGCGCGGCGGACGGGGCTTGCGGGCGCGCCACGCCCGCGCCGCCACGACGGCGAGCCCGGCCAGCGTCACCCAATGCGCCGGCCTGATCGAGGCATAGTCCCAATAGGTCAGGAGGTCGGCATTGGCCTGGAAGACGAGCCAGGGCGAGACGCCGCTGGTCAGCGCATACCAGCCGGTTTCGAGCAGCGCCGTGGCGAGCCCGGCCAGCACGGCGAGGCCGGCGAGGGCGGGCAGCGAAACCGGCAGCTTCCAGCGATAGAGGCCGCGATAGAACAAGAGCAGGATGAACAGCCCGCTCATCAGCGCGGGCTCGGTCACGTCGATCTTGGACTGCAGCGCGAAATGCAGCAGCGCCAGCCCTGCGATCGGATAGACAAGGTTGTGCAGCCTCTGCCAGTTCTTGCCGAGCCGGCGGATCATCCCGTCCGTCGAGGTCGCGCCGAGCGCGCAAAGGCCCAGCAGCGCGACGAAGCCGATCGTCAGATAGAAGCGCTTGACGATCTCGGAGACGATTAGCCCCCAGTCGAAGGCCATGTCGATGCAATGGAGGCCGAGATGGCCCAGCGCATAGGCCATGATCGAGAGCCCGAGCATGCGCCGGACCCCGATCAGCTTGCCCCAGTCCAGGAGCCGCCGGAGCGGCGAGATCGCGAGCGACAGCACAAGCAGCCTGACCGCCCAGATGCCCGTGCGGTGGATCGCCTCCGTCCAGGGCTTCGAGCCGAGCTGGCCCATCCAGGCGGCGTAGATGATCAGCACGGCCGGCAGCAGGGTCAGTGCGAAAGCGGCGGCCCGCAGGCCCGAAAACCGGCCCTGCCGGTCGAGCCAGGGCAGCCACTCCCTCAGCCCGGCCTTCTTGCCGTTCGCAGCGTTCTTGCCGCTTGCAGGCTTTCTGTCGGCCGGACCTGTCCGCGCGGTCGTCCGCCCGGCGTCGCCATGGATGGCGACGCCCTGGACGGCTTCGGCCTCTGCGCGCAGCGGAGCTGTCACGACCGCTCTCCATCATGCGGGTTCACGCCCCCGACATAGCTGAAGCGTGGGGACATTGTCCCACACCTCTGCACACAAGGGCGTGAAGGCGCGCCGTCGAGCTCGGCCGGGCTGCTGCGCCTCTGCGTCAGGCCGCGTTCTTGATCGCCGGCGCGAGCTTGAGCCCCGACGCATCCGCTCCGCGCGCCTCGCGGACCAGCCGCGTTCCGGCCTTCGTCGCCAGGAAATCGGCGAGCGCGGCATCCTCCTGCCGCACGAAGCCCTTGGCGGGCAGCTTGCCGGCGAGGAAGAGCTCGATCATGGCGACGCAGCCGGCGGCGGTGGTGAGCTGGATGGCGCCGAGCTCGTCATTGCCGTCATAGCGCAGCACCACGCTCTCCTCTTCCAGCCGGCCGGCGCGCTCGCCCACGCCGGTGACGAAGATCACGACGACATCCTTGCGGGTGAAAGGGGCGGAGTGACTGAGAATGCGCCGCATCGTCTCGCGGTCATCGGCGAGATCGAGATCGCGCAGCAGGAGCTTCATGATCTCGGCATGGCCGGGATAGCGCAGCGTCTTGTAGCTCATGTTGCGGACCTTGCCGGCCAGCGTCTCGGTCAGCGTTCCCAGCCCGCCGGAGGTGTTGAAGGCCTCGTAGGCGACGCCGTCGATCATCACGCCTTCGATACCCTCGAGCGCCGGCACCAGCGTCGACTGGCCGTCGAAGACGATCTCGCAAGGGTTGCAGTATTCGTTGATCAGCCCGTCGACCGACCAGGTGACGTTGTAGCGCAGCGCGTTGGTCGGGTAGAGCGGCAGTGCCCCGACGCGCATCTTGATGGTGCGCACGCTGTCGAAGCGCGCCGCCATGTCGGCGCCGAGGATGCAGATGAAGCCGGGCGCCAGACCGCATTGCGGCACGAGCGCGACATCGGCGCTCCGGCCGAGTTCCTTGACATAGGCGGTGGTGGCGACGTCCTCGGTCAGGTCGAAATAATGCGTCTTCGTCTCGGCCGCGACCTTGGCGATGCCCTTGTTCAGGAAATAGGGGCAGGCGCTGACGACGATGTCGCGGTCGCGCAGGAAGGTGCTGAGCGCTCCGAGATCGGCCGCATCGACCACCGCCGTGCCGAAGCGCTTGCCGGCGGCATGGGCGAGCTGGGCTTTCGAGGCATCGGCCAGCGTGACCTCATGGCCCTGCTCGGCCAGCATGCCGGCGATGATGGCGCCGATCTGGCCCGCGCCGAGTACGGCGATGCGCTGCTTCTGGAAGGTCATGACGATCCCCTGACATGGCCGGCCCCCAGCGGACCGTTCCCTGACGCCATGCTGGAGCGAAGGGCTGCGTCGTTTAACGGGCGGATCGTCGATAYGACGGCTTATGATTGGTCATATCGAAGGATTATGATTGAAATCGAWGGGAAATGATCGCGCCGGTCGAAGCCGCCTCAGCGCTCGAATTTCCGCGCGAGAATCACCGAGGATGTCGTGCGGCGCACGCCCTCCATCTCGGCGATCCAGTCGATCACCGCGTCGAGATCGCTCGCGGTCTCGCATTCGACTTTCACGGAGAGGTCGAAATGGCCGCTCAGCGTGTGGCACTGCACGATCTCCGGCCGCTTCTTCAGCGCTGCGACGACGCCGCCCTGCCGCTTGACCTCGAGTTCGATCATGACGAGCGCCGCGATCGTCGTGGCAGGCCGGGCGGCCTTGCCGAGGATGGTCGTGTAGCCGGCGATGACTCCGTCGCGCTCCAGCCGGGCCAGCCGCCCCTGGACGGTCGCACGCGAGACGCCGAGCATCCTGGCGATGTCCGAGAGGGGCAGGCGCGCATTCTCCGAGAGGATGCGGATCAGGTCTCGGTCTTTCGCCGCGTCGGATGGTCTTGCCATGCTGTCTCCGGTGCTTCGCAGGGCCGGCACCATGGCGGCAAAGGCCCGGCCCCGGCAAGCCGGGGAGGGCGGTTGTCATCATGCCGTCGAAAGACGTGTTGCAAGCGAGCGGAATGGAACCGCGCAGTCCGTGAAACGTTGTTGGGGGCGCCGGAAAAGGGCTTGCATCGCCGCAAGAATAGGAGTGCGATGCCGCTCGCGGCAGAGAAGCCTCGCTATGGAGACCGTCATGTTCAGGACTTTCGTTCTCGCATCCGCGTCAGCCCTTGCTTTGATGTCCTTCGCTGCGTCGCCGGCCTCGGCCCTGACGATGAAGGAATGCAGCGTCAAATATCAGGACGCCAAGAAGGCCAATACTCTGAAGGGCCAGAAGTGGAACGACTTCCGCAAGGCCCAGTGCCGCAGAAATATTCGAGCGAGACGGCCGGAAAGGCCCGCCTCAAGACCTGCGTCGATCAGTACAACGCCAACAAGGCGGCGAACGCCAATGGCGATCTGAAATGGATTGAGAAGGGCGGCGGCTACTGGAGCCAGTGCAACACCAAGCTCAAGAGCTGATCCGGTCCCTGTCGGAATTCGAACGCCGCGCCGGCAGGCGCGGCGTTCGTCGTTTCAAAGCATCTGCGACGGCCGCGAGGCGGGATCCGACGGCTGCGTCGGTGCCGGGTTGCCGAGAGGCGCCCAACGCTAAGGCAGCACGGGGAGAGGACCCCGGATTCGGCATGGGAATGGCGAGCCCGGCCGGATGGAGCCGGCCGGGCGGAGGCTCTCGCCTCAGTCGACGACCCGGACGGCGCCCTTCGCGGCACTCGTCGTCGTCGCGGCATAGGCCTTGAGCGCGGTCGAGACCTTGCGCTTGCGCGGTGCTGCCGGCTTCCAGGCATCCTTGCCCCTGGCTTCCATCGCGGCGCGGCGTCGTGCGAGCTCCTCATCGGAAACCTGCAGCGTGATGCTGCGGTTGGGGATGTCGATCGCGATGATGTCGCCGCTCTCGACCAGGCCGATCGCGCCGCCCTCGGCCGCTTCCGGCGAGACATGGCCGATCGAGAGGCCGGACGAGCCGCCCGAGAAGCGCCCGTCGGTGACCAGCGCGCAGGCTTTGCCCAGCCCCTTCGACTTCAGATAGCTCGTCGGATAGAGCATCTCCTGCATGCCAGGCCCGCCGCGCGGCCCCTCATAGCGGATCAGCACGATATCGCCCGGATTGACCTTGCGGTTGAGGATGCCCTCGACCGCAGCATCCTGGCTCTCGAAGATCACGGCCGGACCGGAGAACTTCAGGATCGAGGCATCGACGCCCGCCGTCTTCACGATGCAGCCGTCGAGCGCGATATTGCCGAACAGCACGGCGAGGCCGCCATCCTTGGAATAGGCATGCTCCGCGCTGCGGATGACGCCGGCCTTGCGGTCGGTGTCCAACTCCTCGAAGCGGCGCTCCTGGCTGAAGGCGGTCTGGGTCGGCACGCCGCCGGGCGCCGCGCTATAGAAGGAGCGCACCGCCTCGCTCGTCGTCTGCGTGATGTCCCAGCGCGCCAGCGCCTCGGCCATGGTGGTGGCGTGGACGGTCGGCAGCGAGGTGTCGATCAGCCCGGCGCGGTCGAGCTCGCCGAGGATCGCCATGATGCCGCCGGCGCGATGCACGTCTTCCATATGCACGTTCGCGACGGCGGGTGCGACCTTGCACAGCACGGGCACGCGGCGCGAGAGCCGGTCGATATCGGCCATGGTGAAGTCGATCTCGGCCTCATGCGCTGCTGCCAGCAGATGCAGCACCGTATTGGTCGAGCCGCCCATGGCGATGTCGAGCGTCATCGCGTTCTCGAAGGCCTTGAACGAGCCGACATTGCGCGGCAGCACGCTCTCGTCGTCCTGGTCGTAATAGCGCCGGGCGAGATCGACGATCAGGTGCCCCGCCTCGACGAAGAGGCGCTTGCGGTCGGCATGGGTGGCGAGCGTCGAGCCATTGCCCGGCAAGGCGAGGCCGAGCGCCTCGGTCAGGCAGTTCATCGAATTGGCGGTGAACATGCCCGAGCAGGAGCCGCAGGTCGGGCAGGCCGAGCGCTCGATCACGTCGACCTGCTCGTCCGTATATTTGTCGTCGGCGGCCGCGATCATCGCATCGACGAGGTCGACCTTCTTCAGCACGCCCTCGGCGATGAACTTGCCGGCTTCCATCGGACCGCCCGAAACGAAGACGGTCGGGATGTTCAGCCGCATCGCCGCCATCAGCATGCCGGGCGTGATCTTGTCGCAATTGGAGATGCAGACCATCGCGTCGGCGCAATGGGCGTTGACCATGTACTCGACGCTGTCGGCGATCAGCTCGCGCGAGGGCAGGCTGTAGAGCATACCGTCATGGCCCATGGCGATGCCGTCATCGACCGCGATGGTGTTGAACTCCTTGGCGACGCCGCCGGCCTTCTCGATCTCGCGCGCGACGAGCTGGCCGAGATCCTGGAGATGGACATGGCCCGGCACGAACTGGGTAAAGGAGTTCACCACCGCGACGATCGGCTTGCCGAAATCGCCGTCCTTCATGCCTGTGGCGCGCCACAGGCCGCGGGCGCCGGCCATGTTGCGGCCATGGGTGGAGGTTGCGGATCTCAGCCTGGGCATCTCATGCGTCTCCGGTCTCGGGCTCCTGATGTCCCGTTGCGCGGCAAGCTATCGTCGCCGCGCCCTGAGACAAAATTGAATTCTTCGATTTCCATGATCGGCGCCACGCATGGCAGCCAGCCGCGTCTGCCCATGGGACAGACGCTTGCCGAATTGGCATAACGGCTCTCGCTGGATCGTTAAGAGGTGAGGGGCATTCGGCCATGCTGCGCAATATCGACGTCGATCTGCTGCGCAGTTTCGTCACCATCGCGGAGCTGCGCAGCTTCACCCGCGCCGCGGCGGCACTCTTCCGCAGCCAGTCGACCGTCAGCACCCAGATCCGCCGTCTCGAGGAGCTGGCCGGGCAGACCTTGCTGCAGCGCTCGCCGCATGAGGTTCTCCTCACGCGCGCGGGCGAACAATTCCTTGGCTATGCCCGCCGCATCGTCGCGCTCCATGACGAGGCGCTCGACGTCATCAATGCGCAGAGCGTCAGCGGCCGGGTCAGGCTCGCGGTGATGGATGATTACGCAACGATCGTGCTGCCCGAGACATTGGCGCGCTTTGCCCGCTCCCATCCCGATGTCGAGCTCGAGGTGACGACGGGCTTCACCCGCGATCTTCTCAACAGTCTCGGCGAGGAGTTCGATCTCGTGCTCGCCACGCAGAAGGCGGGCGATGGCCGCGGCGAGGTGCTGCGGCGCGAGCCGACGCACTGGGCTTGCTCGGATAGAACGGCTTTTGTTCCGGAAGAACCCTTGCAGCTCGCCTTGCTGAAGGCGCCGAACATGTTCCGCGAATGGGCGCTGGACGCCTTGAACGAGGCGGGGCTGCGCTGGCGCATCCTGTTCTCCAGCTCCAGTATCGGCGCTGTCGAGGCGGTCGCGGCCTCCGGCGCGGCGCTGACCGTGGTCAAGGCCGGTACCGCGCGCGCGGATCTGCAGCTGCTCGGGATCGAGCATGGCTTGCCACCGCTGCCGGCTTCGGAGATCGCGCTGCATCTGGCGCCGGGCCGACCGGGAGCTGCCGTCGCGGCGATGAGCGCCTTCCTGGCCGACGCCTTGAACGACGAAATGGCCGTTCAGGGGCAGGAGGCGCATGGCGCGGGCTGAAGGCCCGCGGGGGCTTCGTCCGACCCCGGGGAAGGACAGCGGGAAAAATTCCGGCGGAACGGCATCGGCCAGGGGCTGTGAACAGCGGATTCCTAGCTAAGTAATTGATTTCAAATCAAAAGCACTTTCCCTCGAAAAACTTTCAAAATGGCCGTTGACATGTCTCGGGGGTCCCGCCTATAAACCGCCCATCGAGACGGCGCCGCCGCTGAGCGGCGCCTCTTCTGCGCTTCCTAAGGACGCTGGGGCTGAGGCCGGTTCGCCGGGTGAAGTTC